>CAZROZ010000001.1:0-22046 GCA_964601745.1 uncultured Lachnospiraceae bacterium
GCGCTTTCTGAGGATGCTGTCAAGAATGGATGCGCGGGGTCCTCTCATGACCCTTGACATTGTTTTCCATGATGTGATATAAAGTTAGCGCTGACTAATTAGGCATAACTAACAGCGATAAGTTCCACCTGAGGGACAATGCGGCAACAAAATGAGCAGCTTATCTGGATTGTTCTATTTGACTAAGAGAAAATCCGTGGGCTTTCCTCCATGGTGGTGAACCGTAAGTGGAGCATGGGAGCTTACGGGAGAAGGGAGAGAAAAAATGCAGAAAATTATCTTAAACATTGATGGAATGCAGTGCGGAATGTGTGAGAGTCACATCAACGATACGATTCGAGCGGCTTTTCCAGTAAAGAAAGTGACGTCTTCTCACCGGACAGGACAGACCGTCATTCTATCGGAGACGGATCTGGATGAGACACAGCTTCATAAGGCGCTGGATCCCACCGGGTATCGGCTGCTGTCTGTGACATCTGAGCCTTATGAGGGGACGAAATTGACGCAGCGGCTGCACTTCAAAACTGGGAAAAGGGCATGAGTGCATCTAATTTTTGTGGGTGACAGTTGCTAAATTATGTGATACAAGTCCCCTTATCACAGCTAAAGGAGGAATCAACCTATGTAAATTTCCATGCCCCATGTGTGGGGCACCACCATAAATGAAAGCCCACGGATTGCTCCGCGCCTGCGGCGCTCTCGCAATCCTACCCCGTATTCGCAAATCGCGTCGCTCCTTGCGGTCACGCATACGGTTTAGCGTCGCTAATGTCCATGCGGATTGGCCTGCAAAGATGAAATATGATAGTGGCAAATGGAGTTCTGAGGTTGTACCGCTGTTATATCATAGGCTGGGACTTAGACTTCCGTAAACAATTACACCCACAAAAAAATAGGTATACTCAATTAAAGATTTCCCAATCTGCCGGACTATAGAGTCTCGACAGATTGGTTTTCGGCCTCATTTTTGGGCTCAGGGGAACATATTTTGTGGATGCTCTCTGTCTTATGGCATATCGTTTTGGACCCTGTCGACAACGGTGGTGTTTATCGGTCTTGGCACCGCACAGGTATCATCTGGAGCTGCCATGAGAATCGCTCCTTTATATAGTTCTATTATATCATATTAGGACTATCAAATCGGTGATTTTATGATCAATTTTACAAAAATCCATGCGGAAAAAAAGATGCAAACAGCAGAAAAACAACAAGTTTTTCAAAGAACAATCAGCGTTACAGTCCGGCTGCGGGGGAATACAGCAACTGTATATGTGGATTTTGGCATATTTTGGCATATTTGCTATAGTCCAACAAACTGGGAAACTTTTATTCCATAGGCACGTACTATCTTTACGGGACGGTAAACTCCCTGACGCAAAGCAATTCGATGCTTTGATCGGGGATTTTTTTGCTGATTTTAGTACTGCGGCGATTCCACGCCACCTTTTTGAAAGCGGCAAATTTTGTTGACTTTTCGGGTAAATGGTCTATGATAGAACCAGATCAGCTCATTGGGATAGACGAGAGGAAAAGCGTACATCTGCTTTTCCTTTTATCCTGTCACAGGACAGGGATGTAGGATGGAGGGTTTGCCGTGAAGAAAACTTTGGTTCGCGCAAGTGCAGTCGCGTTTGTCACTGTGCTTTTGCTGCTGCTTTTGCCTGTTAGAATGCCTGGCTGTGTCACCGCTCAGGCAGCGGTGAAGATTTCCGCCAGGAGCAAGACGCTGGTGAAGGGAAAGACGTATACACTGAAGATCACCGGTACGAAAAAGAAAGTGACCTGGTCCACCAGCAGGAAATCTGTGGCGACGGTGAACAGCAAGGGAAAGGTCACCGCTGTCAAGCAGGGCAAGGCCACCATCACCGCGAAAGTAGGAGGAAAGTCTTATACCTGCAGGATCACGGTGGTTCCATTTTCCAGGACGAAGGAGACATTGAATAAGGCAGTTTCGTTCTACCGCCCCAAGGGATGGGTATACGAGGGGAAGGATGAGCCGGAGGACAGTCTGACTAAGTATCTCTACGCCCCGACACAAGAGTCGGCTTCCGGTATTGTCGTCACGGTGACTTCCACGAAGATGCTGGCGTCCGATGTGACGAAACTGGGAAAGAAACTGGCCTCTTATTATAAGAGTCTGTATGAGAAGCAGAAGGTGAACGTGGACGAGATTTCCTATGACAAGGTGACCACCGGGGAGGGAGATGCCGTTCATGTGAAAGTGCTCAGGGAAGGGGACCAATTGGACGTCTATCTGATCTGCAAGTATCACTATCTGGTGGAGGTGGATGCCATGACCAGAGATGGAGAAAAGGCAAAGCCCTCTGTCAAATCGGCGGTGGCCTACCTGCTCTCCACCTTAGAAATCAAAGAATGAGAAGATGAGATGATGCCGGCCTGCGGCACAGGATAGTGCCGGCTGTTTTTGACGCAGATGATAACAAGGGACAATGCCGGCCGCCTCTGGCACTGCGCGGGAAAATATATTTTACAAAAAGGGAAAATCTATGGATTATAGAGAAGAATCATTGCGGCTCCACCAGGAGTGGAAAGGGAAAATCGAGATCACACCCCGGGTCAGTGTGGAGACAAAGGACGACCTGAGCCTGGCCTATACACCGGGAGTCGCACAACCTTGCCTTGAAATTCAAAAGGATATCGACAAAAGTTATGATTTGACCAGGCGACACAATCTCTGCGCGGTGATCACGGACGGCAGTGCAGTCTTGGGACTTGGGGACATTGGTCCCGAGGCGGGGATGCCGGTCATGGAGGGGAAATGTGTGCTGTTTAAAGCGTTCGGCGGCGTGGACGCGTTTCCCATCTGCGTGAAGACGAAAGACGTGGATGAATTTGTCAATACGGTGTCTCTGATTTCCGGTTCTTTCGGCGGGATCAATCTGGAGGATATCGCGGCGCCCCGTTGTTTTGAGATAGAGCGGAAGCTGAAGGAAAGGTGCGATATTCCCATTTTCCATGATGATCAGCACGGCTCGGCTGTGATCACCCTGGCCGGTCTCACCAATGCGCTGAAGCTTGTGGGAACGAAAAAGGAGGAGGTTCGGATCGTGACGTCCGGTGCCGGGGCAGCGGCGGTGTCCATCGTGAAACTTCTCTTGTCCGCCGGGTATCGGCATGTGACGATGTGTGACCGCAAGGGTGCCATTTACCAGGGAAGAGAAGACTTGAATTGGATCAAGGAAGAGATGGCGCGGGTCACAAATCTGGAGAAGAAGCCGGGCACTCTGGCGGACGCGATGGTCGGCGCCGATGTGTTTATCGGGGTCAGTGCGCCGGGGATAGTTACCACAGAGATGGTGCGGACGATGCGGGAAGATCCCATCGTTTTTGCCTGTGCCAATCCGACACCGGAGATTTTCCCGGAAGAGGCAAAAGCGGGTGGCGCGGCGGTGGTGGCGACAGGCCGCAGCGATTTTCCCAATCAGATCAATAACGTGCTGGCATTTCCGGGTATCTTCCGGGGTGCCTTTGACGTCCGTGCCCGTGACATCAATGAGGAGATGAAGATGGCGGCATCACAGGCGCTGGCTGGTTTGATCGGGGAAAAAGAACTGTCTGCAGACTATATCATTCCCAAAGCCTTTGACAAGCGGGTAGGTCCGGCTGTGGCAGCGGCTGTGGCACGGGCGGCAAGGGAAAGCGGCGTGGCGAGAATTTATAGTTAACGACATTAAAAATTTCGCTTTGGGCTGTCAATTGTCAATGAAAACGTACACTTCATTGAAACCAAAGAGAGATCAATTATTAAATATAGATGAAGTACCCGTAGAAGAGCGCAAAGAAAAGGAAAAATCTTGCTCTGATGATAGATTCATTCTCTTTTTGAGGGGAGACATTGTGATGAAATTGCAAAAGAAAGCGCTTCCAATCGGGATTGACAATTTTGAGAAGCTTCGTACGGATGAGTTTTACTATGTCGATAAAACCGGATTGATCCGAGATTTACTATATAGCAAGCCGGAGGTGACACTTTTTACAAGACCACGCAGATTCGGAAAGTCCCTGGCCATCAGCATGCTGGAGAATTTCTTTTCTCTTAAGGGAGATAAGCATATCTTTGACGGCCTAAAGATCACAGAGGAGATCGCTCTCTGTGAGAAATACATGGGGAAATACCCGGTCATCTCCCTCTCTCTAAAGGATGTCGAAGCGACGAATTACGAGAACGCTTTTCAGATGGCGGTGATGCAGATCAATCGCGCAGCCAGACAAAAAGGATATCTTCTGCATAGCAATGCGCTAAGCGAAGAGGAAAAAACAGCGTGCCGCAAGTTGCAGGATAGTGAGATGACAGAAGCCGTACTGTGCGACAGTTTAAGGCTACTCTCGGAACTGCTGGAAAAGCATCATGGAAAGAAAGTGATACTGCTCATTGATGAGTATGATGTGCCGCTGGCAAAGGCTAACAGCGGAAAAAACAAATATTATGACCAAATGGTTTCCCTGTTGCGGCGCTTCTTCAGTGCTACTTTAAAGACGAATACCAGTCTGAAATTTGCAGTAGTGACTGGATGTCTGCGGGTCTCTAAGGAAAGTATTTTCACCGGAATGAACAACTTGAATGTAGTGTCAATCACGGATAAACGCTTTGATGAGTACTTTGGCTTTACAGACGAGGAAGTGCAGGAGCTCCTAAGGTATTACGATCTAATGCAGCGCTATGAGGATACAAAGCGGTGGTACGACGGGTATCAGTTTGGAAACCAGGAAGTGTACTGCCCATGGGATGTGCTCAATTACTGCAGTCGTCTCCTTGCAGATCCAAACGAAAAACCGGGAAATTACTGGATCGACACGAGTGGAAATGATGTGGTAATGAAGCTGATGAGGAAGTCAGCAGACAAAAAGACCAAAGATGAGATTGAGCGTTTGGTTGCGGGGGAAATCATCGAAAAGAAAATTCAAGAAAATCTCACTTATGCCGAGATAGAGGATCGCATTGACAACCTCTGGAGTCTGCTCTTTATGTCCGGGTATCTGACGAAACGCGGCGAGACGGAAGACGGCTTGCTGAAGCTGTCCATTCCCAATCTGGAAGTGCGTGAAATTTATGTCGCGCGGATTGTGGAATATTTTGATGAAGTAGTCCGGAAGGATGGAGATACCCTGAACCGTTTCTGTGACGCTTTAAAGAATGGGGATGCAAAGAGTGCAGAAACCCTTTTCACAAAGTATCTGGGAAAAAGGATCAGCATTCGCGATACAGCCACCAGGAACCATTTGAAAGAAAACTTCTATCACGGCGTTCTGATCGGAATCCTCGGCATAAAGGAGACTTGGACTGTCACATCTAACCAGGAGACAGGGGAAGGCTATGCGGATGTCTTGATAGAGACGGATGATGAGGAGGAGATCGGAATTGTCATCGAATTAAAATACGCAAACGATGGAGATATGGACGCTGCCTGCAGGAGGGCATTGGCTCAGATCGAGGATACCAATTATGCGCAAATTCTGGAAGAGGATGGAATTCAGACAATCCTGCAATATGGAATCGCCTGCTACAAAAAGCGCTGCAAGGTCATGGTGAAAAAACAGGACAGTGGGAGCTCGAACATTATTGTATGAATTTTAAGTTGAACTAATTTGGAAAAAGAAGTAAAATAGTGAGAGCAAAGGGAGTCTGGCGGGATTGAAAAACCCCGCGCGGTAAGGCTTGAGGGAGTCGGGACATGCGGGTCGATTTTTTCCTGCGCTTGTCTTTGCTTTTCCTTTGATGCGGCTGGGAGAAAGGAGGATTTTCGTGCTTCGATATTGGTGGCTGGTGGCTGTTGTCGTGCTGGTACTCATAGAGATGATCACGAGAGGATTGACGACGATTTGGTTCGCGTGCGGCGCATTGCTGGCGTTTTTTGCCTCGCTGCTGGGAGCCGATGAGATCGGCCAGTTTTTGGTGTTTGTGATAGCGTCTCTGATCTTCCTTTTCCTTACGAGACCGCTGGCCAGGCGGTACCTGTACACCTCGAAGACCAGGACGAATGTGCAGGCACTGATCGGACAGACCGCCAGAGTGACGCAGAGAATTGATAATTTTAACGGGACCGGAACTGCCATTGCGGACGGCAAAGAGTGGACAGCCAGATCGAAGAGCGGTGCCGTCATTGAGGCGGACGCGATGGTGACAATCCTGGAGATTCAGGGCGTGAAGCTCATCGTGGAGGAGACCGGCAGGAACCAGGGACAGGAGGATACCTGCCATGTGCAGAGTGATCATTCAGATTCGAGAGGACAGGGAGCATCTATCTGAAGAAAAGGAGGATACGAGGCAATGATTTTTGTAATTATTATTGTTGTGATTCTGGCATTGATGATTCTGGCGTCCAGCATCAAGGTAGTGCCGCAGGCACAGGCCTTTGTCGTGGAGCGGCTGGGCGCGTACCAGGACACCTGGGATGTGGGGATTCACTTTAAAGTCCCGATCATTGACAAGATCGCGAAGCGGGTGATTATGAAAGAGCAGGTGGTGGATTTTGCGCCGCAGCCTGTTATCACCAAGGATAACGTCACGATGCAGATCGATACCGTGGTTTTCTTCCAGATCACGGATCCCAAGCTCTTTGCCTACGGTGTGGTGAATCCCATCATGGCAATTGAAAATCTGACCGCTACCACACTGCGGAATATCATCGGGGATCTGGAACTGGATGAGACGTTGACTTCCCGTGAGATCATCAATACGAAGATGCGGGTTTCTCTGGATGTGGCCACAGATCCCTGGGGCATCAAGGTGAACCGGGTGGAATTGAAGAACATCATTCCGCCGGCAGCCATTCAGGACGCCATGGAAAAACAGATGAAGGCCGAGCGGGAGCGCCGGGAATCCATTCTGATCGCGGAAGGCGAGAAGAAGTCCGCGATTCTGGTGGCAGAGGGCAAGAAAGAGTCTATGATTCTGGAAGCAGAGGCAGAGAAGGAATCCGCGATCCTGCGCGCCGAGGCGAAGAAGGAAGCCACCATTAAGGAGGCAGAAGGACAGGCGGAGGCCATCCGCGCGGTGCAGAAGGCAAATGCGGAGGGCATTCAATTCTTGAATGAGGCGGCGCCTCAGAGCGGCGTGATTCAGCTGAAGAGCCTGGAGGCGTTTGCCAAGGCGGCAGACGGCAAAGCGACCAAGATTATCATTCCTTCTGAGATCCAGGGATTGGCGGGTCTGGTCAGTTCTATCGTGGGTGTTGCGGAGAAGATGCCGCCCGCGGATGCGGCTCCCGCAGCGGAGGCACAGTAACCCATACAGTGAAGTCCCCTGACGAATGGGGTAGGACGGCGGTCAACCCTCGGGCTGACCGCTGATTTCTTAGTAGGTAAGACGGGAGAGCAAAGGGGGGAGGAGCTCTTCTCTTTCAGAGCAAAGAGGGGGCACACGATCCCCGGGCATCGAAAAGAGGATAGAAGGAGAAAATGGCGGAGCAGAAATTAGATCCCTCCAGGCAATATGGCTTGGTGCTGGAAGGCGGAGGAGCAAAAGGCGCTTATCAAATCGGTGTGTGGAAAGCCCTGCGGGAGGCAGGTATCTCCATCTCAGCAGTTGCTGGCGTCTCGGTTGGCGCTTTGAACGGGGCGCTGATCGCCATGGAAGATTTTGAGAAGGCAGAGCAGATCTGGTCTAATATTCAGTATTCTCAGATTCTGGACGTGGACGATGAGACCATGGAAAATCTGTTGAATATGCGGCTCCATGAATTGGATTACCGGATGCTGACCGCGGATTCCATCAAGCTGCTGAAGGAGGGAGGCCTGGATGCCGCTCCGCTGCGACATTTGATAGAGAACTGCGTGGACGAAGAGAAACTGCGGACTTCCCCGGTGAAATTTTACCTGACGACCTTTTCTCTGGATCGGATGCGGGAGGAGGTCTATGAAACCGAGGATATGCCGGAGGGCACGATTGCCGATTATCTGATGGCCAGTGCCTGTTTTCCTGTATTTAAGAACCTCCCGCTCCATGGCGGTCATTACGTGGATGGAGGTGTGGTGAATCTGGTTCCTGTTGATATCTTGATTCGGGAGGGCTTTACCGATTTGATCGTGATTCGGATTCACGGCCTGGGTGTGGAGAAGATGGTGAGGATTCCTTCCGAGGTGAATGTCCTGGAGATAACGCCCCGGGTAAATCTCGGCAAAATATTGGATTTCAACAATCAAAAGAGTGTCCGCAACATGCAGATCGGATACTGTGACGGGAGAAGACTGCTGGAAAATCTGGGCGGCACGTCCTATTATATCGATTCTCCGGAAGAAGAGGACTTCTATGCGTCCCGGTTCCTGCAGCTGCCCGGTGCCGTCAAGCAGGCGCTGGTGCGGGAATACGGGACAGATCCTGAGGAAGAAAATCGAATCGATCGACAGCTCTTTGAAAGGGTTTTGCCGAGACTGGCCGTTGAACTGAAATTAAACTTGCGCGGCTGGACGTATCGGGATCTGTATCTGGGACTTTTGGAGCTCTGCGCGAAGACGTTTCAGATGGAACCTTTTGCCATCTATTCGTTGTCAGAATTTTTGACACAGATCCACGGGCACTGGGAAGAGAAAGGCAACGAGGAGCGAGGGGAGGTTCTCCCGCCCCGTGTGGAACTGGCTCTGCGCATTGCGCTTTGGGAATGGGAAAATCTAATCGTACAAGGGCAAATGGAGCAGTAGAAAGTACAGACTGAGGAATTTTCTATAGAAATGTGGAACAAACAGGGAGTCTTCCTTAGTTAGAAATATTAATTGAAAGTCAAAACAGCAGCGAGATTGCCGTATGCGATGTATTATTCACAACAATATGACACACATAACACAATATGACAAACTTAACACAATATAACACGCATAAAACAATACGACACTCATAAAACAATACGATGTTCATAACAATACGACAGAAGGAGGCAGCGAAATGGATGTAAAGGGACGGAATTTTTTGACACTTAAGGATTTCACGCAGGATGAGATCCAGGGATTTTTGGACCTGGCGGCCCAGCGCAAGGCGTGGAAGAGAGAAGGAAAAACCGGAGACAGTTTAAAAGGGAAAAATATAGCGCTTTTATTTGAGAAACCTTCCACCCGCACCCGCTGCGCTTTCACCGTGGCGTGTATCGACGAGGGGGGACACCCGGAGTACCTGGGCAAAAACGATATTCAGCTGGGATACAAAGAGAGCGTGGAGGACACTGCCAGGGTGCTGGGTCGGATGTTTGACGGCATTGAATTCCGTGGGTTTTCCCAAAAAACGGTGGAGACGCTGGCAAATTACGCGGGAGTCCCGGTGTGGAACGGGCTGACAGACACCTACCATCCCACTCAGATTCTAGCAGATTTTCTCACCCTGCAGGAGCGATTCGGAAAGCTGGCAGGGCTGCACCTGGTCTTTGTGGGAGACGGGCGCAATAATATGGCTAACAGCCTGATGATCGGCAGTGCCAAGATGGGGATTCATTTCACCATCGTCGCCCCCAAGGCACTGTGGCCGGAGGGAGAATTGGTCCAAGTGTGTGAGTCATATTGCCGGGAGTCTGGCGCGGTGATCCAGGTCACTGACGCGCTGGACGGTGTCGTGGGGGCGGATGCCATTTACACCGATGTGTGGTGCTCGATGGGAGAGGAAGAGAAATCGGCGGAGCGCGTGGCGCTGTTGAAGCCGTATCAGGTCAACGATGATTTGATGAAGCGAACCGGAAAAGAGACCACGATTTTCATGCATTGCCTGCCTGCGGTCAAGGGAAATGAAGTGACGGAGGAAGTCTTCGAGCGCTTTGCCGACGTGGTCTTTGATGAGGCGGAAAATCGGATGCACACCATCAAAGCAGTGATGGTGGCTACGCTGGGGGATTGATTTACATGGCAGAGAATAAGAATCAAAGTGAAGGATACCGGGATCAGACGGCAGAAAATCCTGACCCGGCAGAGCAGAAGGTGTTCCCCCATTTTTCCAAGGCAAAGATTCTCACTTTTGAGGAAGTGGATTCCACCAATCTTGAGGTCATGCACCACAGGAATGAGGAGGAAGGGGACGGTCTGGTGGTCGTGGCAAACCGCCAGATTACCGGTCTTGGGAGAAGAGGACACCGCTGGTATTCGGAGCAGTCCGGTGGTTTGTATATGAGCTTGCTCTTTCAGCCGCCGCTGGAGGCAGACGATTGCCCCATGTTGACGCTGCCCGCTGCTTTGGCGACGGCGCGGGCGATTGAGGATATAACGGGGGTGCGTCCCCAGATTAAATGGCCCAATGACCTGGTGGTTCAGGGGAAAAAATTGTGTGGGATTTTGACCACTCTTCATTTGCAGGAGTATACCCCCCTGGTCGTCATCGGGATCGGTATCAATGTGAATCAGGATTCCTTCCCGTCGGATATGGAACACGCCATTTCCCTTCTGCAGATTCTGGGAAAAGAGACGGACAAAGAGAGCCTGATTCCCCGGATTCTGACCAGGCTGGAGGAGGTCATGCTGCCCGTCTTTTCCGCGGTCTCACTGGCGCCGTGCAAGGCGGATTATGAGGAGCGGCTTGTCAGCCTAAATCAGAAAGTGCAAGTGCTGGATGCCCATCGCATCTATGAGGCGGTGTCTATGGGCATCACGGACCAGGGACATCTGCTGGTTCGGACCGATTCCGGCGTGAGAAAAGAAGTGATCTCCGGGGAAGTCTCTGTTCGTGGCGTTTACGGGTATGTTTGATAGTGTGCGGATGAAAGCAACTTGGAATTAATAAGAGGAGGAGCAGAATGCAGGACGTGTCCATGCAGGAAGAGAACGGGGACATTTTGTGCGTCTCCAATTCTTATTTGCAGAAATATTATCTGGCAAGGCCGTATCGCTCTTTGCCGAAAGAGGTTCGGGATGAACTGCAGATCATGTGCGTGCTGTTCACCGAAGAGATCGGCGGGATCTTGAGCGTTTCCTTTGATCAGGAGGGGAACATTCATCTGACACCGTTCTCCTCGGAGACGGATACCGGCTTTGACGAGATCGGATGCCGTCTGAAATTAAAGCAACTGCTGCAGGAGAAGCGGACCCTGCTGCAGTCTCTGGAGGACTATTACCGACAGGTGATTGTGCCGAAGCGAAAAGAGAAGTGAGCCCATGTAGGATACGCCATGTGGTCAACTCATTGTGTGGGGAGGGAGAAGAAATGTTACTGGCGACAGATATCGGCAATACCAATATTACAGTGGGCCTTTTCCAGGGAAAGGAATTGCGGACCACATTCCGGCTCACTACCAAGACGCCTAGAACGGCGGATGAGTACGGCGTGCTGCTCTGGCAGCTGCTCTCCTCCCAGGGACTAAAACCAAGCGAGGTGGACGCGGCCATTGTCTCCTCTGTGGTGCCCAATGTGATGCACGCCTATATGAATGCCCTGCGCCGCACGTTCGGGGTGGAGCCGCTGAGTGTGGGAGCCGATATGGAGACAGGCATCCGCATCGCGATAGCCAATCCAAAAGAAGTGGGGCCGGATCGGATCGTGGACGCTGTGGCAGCCTATACCCTGTATGGGGGACCCGTGCTGGTGCTGGACTTCGGCACCGCCACCACCTTCGATCTGGTGGACGGGAACGGCGATTTCGTAGCCGGCATTACCGCGCCGGGCCTGGCGATCAGTGCCAATGCTCTCTGGAAGGATACCGCCAAGTTGCCGGAAGTGGAGATTGCGAAGCCGGATTCGATTCTGGCGAAAGACACGATCTCCAGCATGCAGGCGGGGCTTGTATACGGCGCCATCGGACAGACAAAATATATCATCGAGCAGGTGAAAAAAGAGAGCGGTTTCCCGGATCTATTCGTGGCGGCTACCGGTGGTCTAGGCAGGCTCATTTCAGAGAACGTGCCGGAAATCAACGTGTACGAGCCAAGACTGATTCTGACCGGCTTGCGGATTATTTATGAAAAAAATACCGGCTCTGTGGGAGAAACATCAAAAAATACCGGAGCTGTGGGAGAAACCTCAAAAAATACTGGAGCTGTGGGAGAAGCGTTATGAAGCCACTGACCATCGGAAGCCTAAAGCTCACCGGAAATCTGATTGCCGCTCCCATGGCTGGGGTGACAGATCAGGCGTTTCGTATATTGTGCCGGGAGCAGGGGGCGGATCTGGTCATGACGGAGATGATCAGCGCCAAGGGCATCTATTACCACAACAAGAACACAGTGGAATTGCTGCGGACCACACCGGAAGAGATGCCGGTGGGAGTGCAGCTATTTGGCAGCGACCCGGATATTCTGGCAAGAGAAGCGGCTGAGATCGCGGAGTTGCCTTTTGCACTGGTGGATCTGAATATGGGCTGCCCCGTGCCGAAGATCGTGGCAAATGGCGAAGGTTCCGCCTTGCTGCAGCAGCCGGAATTAGCCACGCGGATCGTCAGGGCGGTGTGCGGGACGGCGGGAAAACCGGTGACAGTCAAATTCCGCAAGGGCTTTCAGCGGGGCGATGACACGGCGGTGGATTTTGCCAGGAGAATGGAGGAAGCCGGTGCGGCAGCGCTGACGGTCCACGGGCGAACCCGGGAACAGTATTACAGCGGCAGAGCGGACTGGGATGTGATCCGGCGGGTGAAGGAGGCAGTCTCCATCCCGGTGATCGGAAACGGGGATCTTTTCACCCCGGAGGACGGCGTCAGGATGCTGCGAGAAACCGGCTGCGATGGCCTGATGATTGCCCGGGGGATGCTGGGCAATCCCTGGATTTTCGCCAGGATGAAGTCACAATTAGAGGGCAGTGAGATGTCCCCGCCCACCCTGCCGGCGGTGAGAGAGATGATCCTGCGCCACACGCGTCTCGCCATCCAATACAAGGGAGAGGCCTGCGCTATGCGGCAGATGCGAAAACAGATCGCGTGGTACACCTCCGGTTTTCCCTATTCGGTCAAACTCCGGCAAAGACTGGGAAGCATCGTCACTTACGCGGAGCTTGAGAAGGCTCTGGACGAGTGGGTGGAGCGGGTTTCGGGAGGAGAATCTTTTTAGCAGATTTTTGTTGATTATTAGGAGAGTGGAAAGATGAGTCAAAAATATAAAGTAGGCGTGTTGGGCGGAACCGGCATGGTGGGACAGCGGTTTATTTCCCTGCTGGAAAATCATCCATGGTACGAGGTGACCACCATCGCCGCCAGCCCCCGCAGCGCCGGGAAGACCTATGAGGAGGCGGTGGGAGACCGCTGGAAAATGAAGACGCCTATGCCGGAGCGAGCAAAGCGGATTGTGGTCAGAAATGTCAACGAGGTGGCGTCGGTGGCGGAGGAAGTGGATTTTGTCTTCAGCGCCGTGGATATGGGCAAGGAGGAGATAAAAGCCATCGAGGAGGCATACGCCAGGACGGAGACCCCGGTGGTTTCCAATAACAGTGCTCATCGCTGGACGCCGGATGTGCCGATGATCATTCCGGAATTAAACCCCCAGCACGCCCAGATCATTCCCGCCCAGCGCACCCGCCTGGGGACCAGGGCAGGCTTTGTGGCGGTAAAACCCAATTGTTCTATCCAGAGCTATACTCCGGCCCTTCACCCCCTTCTGGCCTATGAGCCCAAGCTGGTGGTGGCGACCACGTATCAGGCGATTTCCGGCGCGGGAAAGACGTTCGCGGACTGGCCCCAGATGGTGGAAAATGTGATCCCCTACATTGCCGGGGAGGAGGAAAAGTCGGAGCAGGAGCCGTTAAAGATCTGGGGGAGAATAGAAAATAATCAGATCGTGAAAGCTGCCGCCCCTCTCATCACGTGCCAGTGCCTTCGTGTGCCGGTGCCGGACGGCCATACCGCCGCTGTTTTTGTGAATTTTGAGAAAAAGCCGTCCAAGGAAGAGATCATTGAGAGATGGCGGTCTTTTAAAGGCGTGCCCCAGGAGAGAAATCTTCCCAGCGCACCCAGACAGTTCCTCCAATATTTTGAGGAGCCGGACCGGCCGCAGGTGGCTCTGGATGTGGATTTTGAGCACGGCATGGGGATTTCCTTGGGCAGGCTGCGGGAGGATGCGGTGTTTGATTACAAATTTGTGGGACTTTCCCACAATACCGTTCGCGGCGCGGCTGGCGGTGCGATTTTGTGCGCGGAGCTGTTGACCGATCTGGGATACATTGAGAGAAAATAGGTGCCCCGCGATTACTGTGCCTGGGAGAAGGGATAGGGAGATTTTCATGGACAAACTCATTTTAAATATTGTTCATCGACCGGAGATGGTGCCGGAGTATGCCGAGAAAGTGACGGGTCACGGGAAAGCCGAAGATCTGGGACGAAAAGAACTGCTCACCGAGAGCCTGGACATTTTCAAAACCCAGCAGGAGTGTGCGCACAAGAATGGGCTGAAAACCACGATCCAGATGACGTATGCGTCTCTCTTCAACGACGAGGCGGTGGATCTGGCCAAGGAGCACCACGCTGTCTACGGGGATGAGATCGGCCTGACGCTGCTGGGACTGCCCTGCGAGCAGTTCCGGGAAAAGTATAAGACCAAGGATTTTTGCATCTGGATGTTCTCCATGGAGGACAAGAGGGCCATCGTGGACGATGTGTTCGGAAAATTTTATGAGCGGTTCGGCTTCTACCCGGAGTCCACCGGTTCCTATTACATGGACGCTGACCTGATCAATTACATCAAGGAAAAGTATCCCTCCGTCAAATGCGCGGTGGCTACCTGCTGGGAGGAAGGTCCAAAGGCTTATCACACCTGCAACAATTCCTGGTATACCTTCATGGACGGCGGTCCCTGGGCGCCCTGGATTCCCTCCAAGGCCAATACTCACGCGCCTGCCGCCAACCGGGAGGAGGACAGCGGGATCGTGGCGATTCCCCATCTGAGCCGGGATCTCATCGCCTGCTACGACGGGAACGGCTCCAATTTCGGCACGCATCCCCAGAATGTGCTGCGGGGCATGATTTATGACACGAAGACCTGGGAGCTCCCCTATCTCTATAATCTGATCGATCAATACCGGCATCTGGCCAGATACAATCACGGATATGCCTATAACATGATGTTCGTGGGACCAGGCTGGATGAATAAAATGGGCCGATGGGAGGCCCCGTATGAACTGCTGCTCAAATCTTATGAGGACGGCTGTGCCTATTATGGAAAATTGAAAAAAGAGGGCAAGCTGACGGATATGACGATGAGCGAATTCGCAGACTACTACCGTTCCGCGAAAACCTACACGGAGCCGGAGTGTGCTCTGTGGCGGGATATTCTGTACGGCAGCAAGAAGCAGCTTTTCTGGTATTGTGACCCCTACATGCGAGCCTGTGTCAACATGGATCAGGGCGGCAGCATCGTGGATCTGAGACTGTATGCCGCCAAGCTGGAGTGGCCGGTGGGCATCGGCACGCCTCATGTGCAGGATGCCAGCTACCCCTTCCTGATACAGGAGAAATACCGGGCGGGCTATTTTACCCATTACGCTGGGGAGGGAACGGTGCGCAGCGCCAAATTCTGCTGGAATGGCGAGGAGGTTGACCTGTGTCAGTGCCGCACCAAAGCCCATTTCTCCCAGGAAGGCTCTGTCCGGAGATTAACGTTGGATCCGGTGGAGATTGTTTTCTCCGGCGGCCTCAAAATCAAGGTGCAGACCATCCTCTCTTTCCCGGAGGGAGAGGGGAGAATCGGAATCACGAGGCGACTGCTCCAGAGTTCTGATCCGGCGGAGCAGGTCACGGTCAACGAATATATGGTGGCCTGTTACGGCACGACAGAGTACCCGGAGGACATGAGCTCGCTGATCTTGTCCCTGGGAACCGGGGAGAAAGAACAGACGCTCTCTTATGCCTATCGCTGCCGGGAATTGACGATGGAGGGGGCTGAGGAGGCCGCCTGTGTGCTTCCTCCCATTCACACGAGAGTCTCTCTGACGGCAGATGGGGCGGATAAGGTGGGTTACGTGAGAGAGGGCTACGCTTTCAGCCCCATGTTTACCCTGGGTTATACGGGGACGCTGCGGGAAAAGGAGGATTTTACCACATGGCTCAAGCTGGAAAGGGCAGATTGAATTATCGCTGTCCCTCCTGCTTTATGCGGGAGCTGGACATTGATCTCTTCTATGATGCCGAGAAGGAAGAGTATTACTGTATTCGCTGTGAATTCACCGGGACGGAGGAGGATGTGCAAAAAGCCAATGAATTGGCCAGGTTTCGCTATAAAGATATGCACAAGCGATTTGATTTCGATCAGCTGAATGATTGAAAAATAGATTTTCTGCGGGAGTTGACTCGCTTGCGGAGTAATCCTACACGTATTCGCAATTCGGGCTATCGCCCTACTTGCTCATACGGTTTAGCGTCGCTAATGTTCAGGCGGATTGGCCTGCGAGCAGTCCATCCACCTGAACATTGCGACTGGGCTCTTAAAGTAAAATAATCTGTTCAAGAGACAGCGGATGGGACGGACCTGTCCGCTGTCTTTCTGTACAGGCTGGTGAAAGGAACTTTGCAGTTATGCAGACATTAAAACACACTGCAAATATCAGCACAAGGAATTATCATTATTGCGCACACAAAAAATCCCAATATTTTCAATTAACTACACGATATTCCCCAAATAATAATTCTGTAAGAATTCCTTCAAAATTCACGAAAGTTGCTTGCTTAAATTAATAATCCATGGTAGTATTTCTGACATGAAATAAGAGATCGTGACCGTGAAAAGAGATACTTTTTGAATCTACAATCCTGATAGAAGAAGACCGCTTTTTGATATCGTTGCGGCTTTTGACTGCGATTGGGAGCAAAATGGAACCTTGACAGGACGAAGAGAGATCCTGTTCAAAATAAAAAAGAAAGGAAAAACCTGACTGGTATCAGCAGGGAAAGACTGGATGATGGAAAAGAAAAAGTATGATGCGTATGAGAACATGCTGAACGTCTTGGACCAGGCAGCGGAGAAACTGGGGCTGCAGAGGGATGAATATGAACCCCTTCGCTACCCTGAGCGGGAGCTGACCGTGTCCATTCCGATTCGGATGGATAATGGAGAGCTCCGGGTGTTTGAAGGCTATCGGGTCCAGCACAACAGTTTCAGAGGCCCGTACAAAGGCGGAATCCGGTATCACCAGGATTCTGACTTGAATGAAGTGAAGGCGTTGGCGGCGTGGATGTCATTTAAATGCGCCGTGGTCAACATCCCTTATGGCGGTGCGAAAGGCGGCATCAAAGTGGATCCGCATCAGCTTTCCAGAAATGAGCTGATTCGTTTGACTAGAAGGTACACCATTCGGATTCTTCCGCTGATCGGACCGGATCAGGATATTCCCGCACCGGATGTGAATACCAACGGAGAAGTCATGGGATGGATCATGGACACGTACAGCATGTTCAAAGGCCATACGGTGCCTGGTGTTGTAACCGGCAAACCCATTGAATTGGGCGGTTCCATCGGCAGAAAGGAAGCCACCGGGCGGGGTGTGACGATCATTGCGGAGCAGCAGCTGAAGAAAATGAATCTGGATCCCATGAAGCAGACTTACGTGATTCAGGGCATGGGAAATGTGGGCGGTACCGCGGCGCGGATTCTTTATTCAGAAGGGAAGAAGGTTATCGCGGTCAGTGATGTTTCCGGCGGCCTCTATAATGAAGACGGCCTGGATATCAATGCCATCAGCGCCTATCTGGAGAATCACAGAAATCTCCTGAAGGATTATCAAGCGGACAATGTCACCCATATCACCAACGCGGAGCTTTTGGCGTTAAAGTGCAATGTCCTGATTCCTGCCGCTCTGGAAAATCAGATCACCGAGGACAACGCGGAGCAGGTGCATGCCGATGTAGTGATTGAGGCGGCGAATGGTCCCACCACCGTGGAGGCGGATGAAATCCTCAATCGCAGAGGGATCCCAGTAGTGCCGGATATCCTGGCAAATGCAGGCGGCGTGGTGGTATCCTATTTCGAGTGGGTTCAGAATATTCAGAGCCTGTCCTGGGATCTGGATGAGGTCAATGGCAGATTGGAAAAGATCATGCTGAAGGCTTACGAGGATGTGGCTGAGATGGCGGAAAAGGGCGGCTCCATGCGCATGGGTGCTTACATGGTTGCTATCAACCGCATTGTGACTGCCGGGAGGATGCGGGGAGGCCCTGTCTCGATCTCCTGATGCGAGAGGCAGAAAAGATCCCCGGGAGAGTGCCAAAGAATGCTCTGATGTCCCAAATAAATATTACAAGACGGGAAAGTACTTGCACTTGGAAAAGTACTTGCACTTGGAAGAAAGGAATCTGGCTGCGTCTGGATTTGAGATTAAAAGGGGCAAAATTTCCCTTTATGGCATTCCTTTTTTTAACCACGAGGCTGTATGCAGTTAGAGGCTAAGAAAATATATCTTTTGATGTCTGCAAAGTGAAATGAGTCAGGCAGTGGAATCGGTACGGGAGGAATTCTTTCAGGATTTTCTGAAGAATAGGAATCTCGAAGAACGGATCCACTGCCTTTTCCTGCTGCTTTCCAATTCGGCATACTTGACACTTCCCGGGCTTTGCAGGGCTTTTGGTAACAGGCTCTTTAATTTGTCCTTGCTGGAGCTTCCTGGAACAAGCATGGGATCGATCAATTCACGGCATGATGGACTCATGTTCAAGGATCAATCGGGATAAGATTAGAGTAAACCCCCATGCCCCACATATGGGACACCACCAAAAATAAAAGTCCACGGATTGCTCCGCTGCGATGCAGTTCCCGCAATCCTATCCGTATTTGCAATCCGGGCTATCGCCTTACTTGTTTTCACTTTGAATTTTGAACTGGTGATGGACCTTGGAACCGATGAAATATTAGGATGCGTTAGGAACCAAAAAAATGTTATTTTTCCCTTTTGCTGAGGCGTAGCGTTTTATGAATTTATGAACTAAATTTTATTCAAAAAACGTGAATAAATACTGCATATTTAATGCAGATGTTTTCTGAAGTGCGCCACTGGATTCATTGATGAGAACGCTCTCCCTCAGCCTTTTCTTCTCTCTTTATCCCTTTCCTTTCCAGTGTATGAGATGTCTTATTTGTGTCTCACTACAGCCGACAAAAGGCAAATTCCTTCCAGAAGATATTGACCATCTGTCCTCTTGCTGAGTCCATTTGAAGACTGATGAAATCTGTCAAAAGGAGACTATATTCAATTAGAACGAGCCAAAGAATTTTTTGGTATATATTTTCAACGTAAAAAGGAAAATTTTCCCCGCTGTTGGATTTACTTTGGGAATTAATTTTGTGAATTTCCTTTTAATTTTCCTATTGAAAGCCTATGAAAAACATGCTAGAATCCGTAACTGTCTGGCTGTGATGAGGAAAGACCAGAGAAGATACTTTTGCCGGGACGAGTTATTTCAGCGATCGATTTTCCGGAAATGAATTGAGAATGAGGTGATGAAGTTATGTATCAAGAGGCTGATTGTGAAAAGTATGTGTATCGAAAAGATTTCGTTCCTGAATTGGCGAAGAGGACAGGACTGACTACCAGAAAGGCGGAGGAAGTACTGGATGCTTTTGTGGATATGGTGACTGAATATTGGAGCGAAGAGACGAATGTATGTCTCACTGGATTTGGAACGTTTCGGATCCGCAAGACCAGTGAGCGGATGGCGCGTAATCCGAGGACGATGGAGGAACACTTGATTCCCGCTGGTTTCAAACCGGAGTTTCGTCTCAGCAGAGGATTGCGGGCAAAGATTGATGAGAAGATCAAAGAGCGCCATGAGAAATAACGCACTTTTCCATAGAGATGTCATGATAGAGAAGAGAAACGAAGAAAGCGGTTGCTTCATTGGCAGCCGCTTTTTATGTTCAAGCCCGCGAAAGGAACCTTGCGCAGCAGGTATGCCGCAGTAATACCTGCCGCAGCAAACCTGCTGCCCAGCAAACTTGCGCAGCATACCTGCTGCCCAGCAAACTTGCCGCAGTATACCTGCTGCCCAGCACACCTGCTGCCCAGTACATCTGTTGCCCAATACGTGTGTCGCGCGGCGAGCTGGAGGTTCCATTACACGATGAGGTTTCATTACACGATTTTTTGTTTCCTTTTTGGGACAGAGAATCACGGAGAGAGTTACGCCTTCGTATTTAACGCGATCATCTTGTCGTAATATTCCGATTCATAATACCGGTAGAGAGCGCGATATTCCTCCACATCGGTGTTTTGAATCTGTTTTTTATATTCATGGCTGTCGAAGCGGCTGCCGACATTCTGCTGCTCTATGATACGCATGGCCACATTGGAGCAGTGATCCGAAATTCGCTCCACGGCAGTGAGAAATTCAGTCAGTGAGGTGCCCGCCTGCACGTTGCAGTCTCCCCGGCTGAGCCGCTGAATGAGGTGATTTTTCATGGTATCCCGCAGAACGTCAATGACCTCCTCCAAGGGTTCAATCCGGTGGGTGATGGTCAGATCATCGGTGGCAAAGGCCTCCAGCATCAAAGACAGTACCTTCTTGCAGGCGCTGCTGATGATGTCAATTTCCCGCTTCCCCTGCTCGGAAAAGGTGATATGATTTTCTTTATTGAATCGACCCACCTCCGCGATGTCAATGCAGTGATCCCCGATGCGCTCGAAATCGCTGACACAGTGGAAATATTCCGCTACCTTTCGCTGCTGTTCCATCCGCAGTGTCTGGGACGTGATCTGAACCAGGTATTCATTCAGGGATGTCTCACATTTATCAAGAAAACGCTCATTTTCATTGATCACGTCATATTTCTTATCATCAAATTCATTCAGCAGATCCAGGGAGATGTCATAATTTTCCTTGATGGTCTCACCCATGGACAGGAGAACTTTGCGGCTCTGGTCGATCGCCAGTGCCGGTCGGTTCAGGAAGATGTCGTCCAGCATGGAGAGCGTTGTATCTTCTCTGGATGGCGCATTGTCTTTCAAAATGTGACGCGCGATCTTTGCCAGTGCGTCGCAGAAAGGAAGCAGGACCACACTGGTGACGACATTAAACAGGGTATGAAAATCGGCGATATTCCCCCGGGTCATAGCTTTGTCCCAGAAAGGAAAGCCCACCAGTGCCTGAAATCCGTAGATAACGATCAAGAAGAGAGCGGCACCGATCAAGTTGATGGTCAGGTGGCAGACAACCACCCGCTTTGCGTTTTTATTGGTGCCGATGCTGGCAATCAGAACCGTGGCGCATTTGCCGATATTCTGGCCGATGATGATGGGAGCCGCCGTGGAGAAGGTTACGGTGCCGGTGGAGGCGACAGCCTGCAGGATACCGACGGAAGCGGAGGAACTCTGCAGGACAGCGGTCACCGCCGCGCCCAGCAAAACGCCTAGAATGGGATTGGAAAACAGGGTGAAAATAGAGCGAAATTCAGCGGATTCACTTAAGGGGGCCAGGGCATTCTCCATCGTGGTCATACCGAAAAAGAGGATGCCAAAGCCGATCAGCAGCTCTGCGATATCCTTTGTCCGGCGCTTTTTGCTGATCAGCATCATGAAGGCACCGACCGCAATCACCACCGGGGCGAAGGAGGAGGGCTTGATCAGCTCAAAGAACAATTGAGAACCGGAGAGATCTCCCAGTCGAAGGATCTGACCGGTGACGGTGGTACCAATGTTGGCACCCATGATGACCGGGATGGTCTGAGGAAATTTCATGATGCCGGCATTGACGAAACCCACCAGCATGACGGTAGTGGCTGCGGAACTTTGGATGACGCCGGTCACCACCGCGCCCAGAGCCAGACCTTTTAATTTGCTGTTGGTGAGCTTTTCCAGAGTGTGTTCCAGGCCGGCACCCGCCAGTCGCTCCAGGGAAGTGCCCAACAGGCTCATTCCGTAGAGGAAAAGACCGATGCCGCCGCATAGGGTCAAGATTGAAAAAATATCCACGTGTCATTCCTTTCCACCGTGACGCCTTGATTGAGGCGGTTGGACAGTGCAGTAAAATGGGGTGATCGTTTCTTTTACAGGGCAGCATAAAAGATGAGGACGCCCTGTGATATCAGGTTTTACAAACTTAAAAGATGGGAACGCCCTGTGATATCAGGTTTTGTAAACTTTGAAAAGGAGGTTCTCTCATCGACGCCGGTATTCTACCACAGTTAAAGGTACAGGACAAACTTGTTTTTTGATTTGGGCA
>CAZROZ010000001.1:22056-24091 GCA_964601745.1 uncultured Lachnospiraceae bacterium
ATTTGGGCAAGTAGGGGATCATTTCCTTGATTTTAGAGTAGACCTCCATGGACCTGACGGTGCACCATCATGCGGGAAAGCCCCCTGGATTTTTTTATAGTTCGCGGAGCTTACCGAGGCTATTCAAAAAAACGATATGACATTCAACACGAAAATCGTGATTGCTTTTACCATGGATTCCAATTATAATTGCGGCGCAGGAAAAAAGAAATATAATTGCGGCATAGGAGAAAGGAAAGGAGAAGTTCGAAAAAACCGGAATGATCCGCACCGATTTTTTTGAGGCGATATGGATAAGAAAAGAGAGCGAAATTACCAATTTGACAACATGAAGGCACTGCTGATCTTTTTGATGGTGCTGGGTCATGTGCTGGAGCATTTCTGTTCTTTTACCAGTGCGGGAGTGCTCTACAAATTCATTTTTAGTTTCCATATGGCGGCTTTTCTATTTATTTCAGGATATTTTGCGAAACCTGAGCCGAAAAGAGTTTTATCCAGCTTGATTCCGCTGTATGTTGTATTTACGTGTGTCAGATTTGCGCTGGACATTATCATAGAATTTCTTGAGGAAGGCACGGTTACTGGATGGAGGGATTTTCAATTGTTCACACCCAGGTGGACGCTGTGGTATCTGCTGGCACTGATTTTTTATCAGCTGCTGCTGCCGCTGGTGACGACGGAGAATCGCAGATATCGGCTTCTTTACATGCTGGCATCCTTCGTGCTGGGCATTGCCATCGGATTGAATCACGGGATAGGCAGATTTTTGTCGGCGGTCCGCATTTTTACGTTTTTGCCCTTCTTCCTGGCAGGGTATTATGAGAAGGACAGCCACGCGCTGTCGCATGCCTTGCGAAAGGATGGGTCCTCGAAAATAGTGGCGGGTCTGGCCGCGATCCTGCTGTTGGGCGGATTCCTGTTCTTCCATGAACGGATCAGCGTCACGATTTTTTATGGAACCGAACTGAAGGTGCCGTTTGTTCTCATGGTCAGCGCTCGTCTGCTGGCCTGGATCATCGGATTTGCCTGGATTGGGATTCTGCTGGTATTGATGCCGAATCGACAGATTCCCATCATCAGCAAAATCGGAGCCAATACCCTTCCCGTCTATCTGTTTCACTCTGTCGTGATCGTGATTTTAGAGGAGACGAATTGGATGGGGTTCCTGGATCACAATCTCTTTTTCCCGATTGCATTTTCTGCGCTGCTCACCTTTCTGCTTTCCAGAAATCCGCTGGAAAGGGTGGTGCGAAAGATTCGCATTCCGCTGAAGTGAGAATTTTCATTTTTTCGCAATTATAATTGAAAAAATCTGAAAATATGAGATAATAGCGAAGATTGAATGAGACTTTTAGGCCGTGAAACGGAGAATTGTTTCTCATTTTTCCGCAATGTGTAGTATCCCTTGTCAAAGGTGCCCGTCGTAGAGGCTCGAACTATCTTTTCGCCATAAGGATTCAAGCTTTTTTCAAGGGGGTGTTGTTTCCATGAACAATAGAGTAGGAAAAAAGGTGCTTTTGGCACTGCTTCTCGTCGCTGCCATTTTTTCAGAGCCCTCTGTGGCATTGGCGCACGGACACGGTGCGGCCCATCATCGAGAGACACACCAGGAAGAGCATGCCACATATGGACCATGCGGTGTGACAGGCTGTAATGAGGCCGGCGAACACTATCACGGGGGTGTGTGTTATGACGGGCACGCTGGAGCATGTGTGACCTATCAACAGTGCGCGGTGGCAAAGTGCAGGAAAACTGGACTTCATACCCATAAAGGTGTCTATTACTATGGCCATTGCAGTGGAGGAAAGCGGTACAGTCAGTGCACAGTACCCGGCTGTGAGGAGACCGGGAAACATAGACATGACGGCAAGTACTATTATGGTCACTCGGAGCGACAGATTGTCTATCATCAGTGTACCGTTTCCGGCTGTAGAAAGACGAAGACGCACATGCATGACGGGGAATATTATTACGGCCATTCTAACGGAAAGAAAGTATACAGTCAGTGCACGGTTCCCGGCTGTGAGAAGACCGG
>CAZROZ010000001.1:24191-26767 GCA_964601745.1 uncultured Lachnospiraceae bacterium
GGGATGCAGGAGACACGGTTATTAAAGAGAATCGAAACCATACCGGCTCTGGATGATGCGGCTATGGCACAGGTCAAAAAGCGGCTGGACGACATCGCAAAGCCGCTCTGCGGTCTGGGAGCGCTGGAGAACCTGCTGATTCGCATTGCCGGCCTTACCGGGACGAAGAAGATAGGCTGTGATCCGGCTGCTGTCCTAGTTTTTTGCGCGGATCACGGCGTAGTGGCGGAGGGAGTCACCCAGACCAGCTCACAGGTCACCGCGCAGATGGCGGCAGCGATGGCGGCAGGGAAAAGCTGTGTCTGTCAAATGGCGACTCGGGAGGGCGTCCGCGTGATCCCCCTGGATGTGGGAATGTTGACACCGGTCCGTGGAGTGGAATCCCTGGCGATCCGGCGCGGTACTGGGGATTTGGCGAGAGAACCCGCTATGACCAGGGAAGAAGCCGTTTCCATGATTTTGACAGGAATGGATTTAGCGCTCCGATACCGGGAGGCGGGATATCGGCTGTTGCTCTCCGGAGAGATGGGCATCGGCAATACCACACCTGCCAGTGCTATGGCCGCGGTCCTATTAGATCGACCTGTGGAGGAGATGACAGGACCCGGCGCGGGCCTTTCCCGGGAAGGTGTGATTCACAAGCAGGCGGTGATTCACCAGGCTATCGCACTGCACAGACCGGATGCCGACGATCCTCTGGGCGTGCTGGCAGCTTTGGGCGGACTGGAGATCGCGGCGATGACCGGGTTATTTCTGGGCGGCGCTTTGTACCAGATCCCGGTGATCATGGATGGTTGGATCAGCTCTGTTGCGGCGCTGACTGCCATGCGGCTTTCCCCCAGAAGCGTACAGGCGATATTGCCCAGCCATTGTTCGGAGGAACCCGGGGCGAGGGCGGTCATCCAGGCGCTGGGACTTTCTCCCCTGATCACAGCTGGACTGCATCTGGGAGAGGGGACTGGCGCGATTTGCCTTGTTCCCCTGCTGCGGATGGCCCTCTCTGTCTATGAGAACGGGAGCTCTTTTTCGGATCTGCAGCTTGTCCCGTATGAACCGCTGTGAGCGGGAAAGACGGCTGGAGATGAGAGACCTGATAGATTAGAATTTCTCGGCAGTGTCTGGCCTTTCGTGGAATCAGAACTTGTGCCAGGAACTTGCGTCAAATCGAGATTTTTTCGGAAAGACTTTATTAGGAAAGGAAAACTCGCGTGTTTGCATTGATTACGGGAGGTGCGGGAAGCGGAAAGAGTGCCTGCGCAGAGGCTCTGTGTATGTCATTTTCCGGTCCCAGATATTATCTTGCCACCATGGAGGCCATGGGGGAGGAAGGCAGACAGAGAATTGCCCGGCACCAGGCATTGCGGGAGGGAAAAGGATTTGTTACCATAGAGCGCAGCCGAAATGTGGGTGCGCTTTTTTTTGAGCATCCCGGCACAGTGCTGCTGGAATCCCTGGGAAATTTATTGGCGAATGAGATGTTTTCGCCGGACGGGGGCGTGGAGGATCCAGTTGACCGGCTGGTGCAGGAGATACTGGGATTAAAGTCACGCTGTGAAAATCTGATTGTCGTCTGTGAGGAGACGGGAAGGGATGAAGAGGAGCGGGAAGCCGGGACGAGAGAGTATCAAAGGGCACTGGGGGAGCTGACCTGTCATCTGGCGGCGCAGGCGGATGTGGTAGCGGAAGTGGTCTGCGGCATCTTGCTGCCGATCAAAGGATCCATTGGAAGGAAAATGCCGGTAGAAGGAGTAATTTCAAGGGAAACCTCGGGAGAGGAGCGGTCCCCTGATAAGTACCGATAGGAGGAGTGGTTTCATGGGAAGAGAGTGGCTGATTTCATTGGGGATGGCGTTTTCCCTTTTTTCTATTTTTCCCATGCCTTCTTTTCCATGGGAAAAAGCATCCATGCGGTATCTGCTGATTCATCTCCCCCTGGTGGGTGCTGCGATCGGTGTTTTTTTATGTCTGTGGGGAGCCTTCTGCGACTGGCTGAGATTAGGACAAGCACTCTTTGGAATCGGGATTGCGCTGATTCCGCAGATCTTATCCGGCGGGATTCATCTGGACGGTTTTTGTGACACGGTGGATGCGTTGGCCAGCCATGCGAGTCAGGAGAAAAAGAGGGAGATTCTCCGGGATCCCCATATTGGCGCGTTTGGCTGCATGGGCGGCTGCGGTGTGCTGCTCCTTTCTTTTGCCATTGGGATGGAACTGCCCCGCTCCCGGGAAGTGCTGCTCCTGTGCCTTTTTCATTTGATGCTGGCCAGGGTCCTGGGCGGATATGCCAGCGCGGTTTTCCCCTCTGCGAAGCAGGAAGGTCTGCAGCATACGTTCCAGGACGCGGCTTTTTCCGGAACAAAATGGCTGCTGATGTTATGGGGTGTCTTCTGCCTGGCAGGCATTGCGCTTCTCTCCCCGCTGAATGCGGGGTTCAGCGCGGTTATTGCCCTTGGTCTGCTTTTTATTACTAGGCACATCGCGAGAAAGCAGTTCGGCGGCATGTCCGGAGATCTGGCCGGTTTCTTGATTACCAGCGCACAGGCCTGCCTTCTATTTGGGACGCTGGTGACATGGAA
>CAZROZ010000002.1:0-8682 GCA_964601745.1 uncultured Lachnospiraceae bacterium
GCCGCCAGAACCATCGTCAGCACAGCGAGAAGCCATGAATTCCGTTTTAGTTTTCCCGTTTTCCGCACTTTCTTTACACCTTTCCTTCTCTGCCTACCGCATCTCACAATTCAAAGCAGTTCCACCTTCTGCATATTTGCAGGGCAATTTCCCCTCTCACTGCACCTTCAGCACCGCGCTGGTCTTCTCTCCAAGAGTGAGCGACGTGCCATCCAGTGTCGCTGTCCCCAGACCGATGAAAACTTTCAACTCTGGGCTGTCAATGCCCGCCGCAGACAGATCCAATGTGACCTCACCGGTGGTGGTATTGTGAATCACCGCTACCTTCTCCCCGTCCATTTCAGAGACGAAGCCGCCCGCCTTTGTATCCTCAAAGGAAAGCGCGGTATACTCCCCGCTGGCGATAGCGGGATAGGCTTTGCGGATCATGATCAGCTTCTTATAATAGGTATATAGACTGTTGCCGTCTGCCATCTGCTCCACGGCTGTGGCACTCACCCGGGTGTGCTCATAATCCGTGCCTTCCGGATCCTGGACCGTATCGCCGTCACCCCATTCCATTTTCAAGCGCCGGTTGGCATCGGTCGAGGCGTCTCCCCGAGACCCTTTTTCTCCCAATTCCTCTCCATAGTAGACAAAGGGAGACCCTGGAGAGAGCAGCAGCAGATTCGCGGCCATCTTCATCTGTCCATTGGTCTCGCTCAGAAAGCCGGCTGCCCGGTCGGTGTCATGATTGGCGATGAACGGCACAATCGCAGCGCCATCCCGCATCTTGGACACCCGGTCCAGATACAAATCCACATAATTCACAAACCGGTTCACATCCCCTGCTTTCGCCGCCTCGGCGATCATACCGGAGCTCTGCGCCATGGTGAAATCAAAGCAATTGGTGGCGGGGTAATAATAATCCGTGATTCCATCGCTGTCCCAGACCTCGGCAACGGTATAAATATCCGGTTTCTTCTCCCGCAGAGCCGCGAGAAACCAATCCCAGAACGCACCGCTCTTCTCATGCTCGTCAAAGTAAATATACTTTGCCGCGTCAAAGCGGAAACCGTCCACACCCAGATCCAGATAATAATTGGCGATATCCAGTACGGCCTGGCGCACAGCCTCATTGTCATAATTTAATTCCGGCATCGCCGTGGAGAAATTGCACTCATAATACTCCGATGTTCCCACCAGCTGCGCAAAGGTCCGGCCCGCCGGAATATCCTCTTTGGACGGAACATAGGTGTAATAATCATAATAAGGATCATCTTTGTCCCCGTTCACATGAGCTTCCCGGAACGCGGTAAACCAGGGGTGATTCAGGCCGGTGTGATTCAGCACCAGATCCAGAATCAATTTCACACCCCGGTCATGGCACAGGGTAATCAACTGGGTCAGATCATCCTCAGTTCCAAAAGACGGATCAATCTTATAATAATCGTCCACATCATACTTGTGATAGCTCTTGGACTGGAAAATGGGAGTCAGCCAGATTCCCTCCACGCCCAGGCTCAAGCCCGAGTCGTCATCCCCGTCATTGAGATAATCCATCCGCTGGATGATCCCCTGCAGATCCCCGATTCCGTCTCCGTTGGAATCGGAAAAAGAGCCTACAAAAATCTCATAGAACACCCGGTTATTGTCCTCCGCCGGGACAGCGCCGAGAAGATTCTCATCATCCACCACTGCTTCTCCATTAGATGCCAGCAGATAGGTTCCTGTGGCATCCCGGTTGTCATTGACCGCAGCGGTGGTCTCCTCCGCTTGATTTCCCGCTGCCGTCGTGCTCTCCGTTTCTCCGCCGCCTCCCCCGCAGCCGCCCAGAATCAGGCATAAGACCAGAAAAAGCGCCGCGGCTCGTCTCATTTTCTTCACAATTCTTCCCCCTGCATGTCACGATCGCCGGCTGTAAAGGTCCCGCAAGGCATCATCCTACCACATGAAGCAAAGACACTTGCGATCCAGTCTATCCCAGTCTCTGCCTTCCCTTCCTAACAGCCGTACCCGGCAACATTTGATCAGTGATCCTTCTCGCATTTTCAAAAAATGCGGCCCTTTGCCAATCGGAAAAAGGCAAAGTGCGCCGCAAGAACAAGCTTCGCTTCCCCATATTGTTCATGAGAGCGCAAGGCCGCTCTTTATTTTCCCTTTAAGACAAGATTCAGGGCTTAACAATCCCTGTAAAGCCCTGAATCTGAATTTTTGTAAAAAGGACATTCGTCCGATTCACAGTCTCTCTTTAATCAATTTATGACAATAAGTTTTTCTCCGTATCCGGATCAAAGAAATGCATGACATTGCCGGGGAAGGTGATATACATCTGTGTCCCTACTACCACAGCTTTGCGCTCTTCTTTGGTGAGGGAAACGGTAGGTACCCGGACCACAAGACGAGTCCCGTCCTCGGTATCCATGTGAAGATGCAGCTCCGAGCCCATCATCTCGTCCACCACCAGCTTGCAGCCAATGGCCTCCTTGCCGGGCTTGGTCAGAGAGATGTGCTCTGGTCTTGCACCCAGGATAATGGGGCCAGGTTTGACCTTGCGCTCTGCCAGCATCCTTCCTTTGTCCCCGTCCACGGGAATCTTCGCCCCAAACGGTGTCACATAATACTGGTTGCCTTCCTTGACCAGATTCGTGCGCATCACATTCATCTTCGGGGCACCGATAAATTCCGCTACAAACAGATTATCCGGCATCTCGAATACTTCGTCCGGCGTGCCCACTTGCATGATAGCGCCATCCTTCATAATGACGATCCGATCTGCCAGTGTCATGGCCTCCGTCTGATCATGGGTCACATAGATGAAGGTGGTATCCAGTTTCTGGCGCAGCAGAATAATCTCCGCTCTCATCTGGTTCCGCAGCTTTGCATCCAGGTTGGACAGAGGCTCATCCATCAAGAAAACCTTTGAGTCACGGACCATTGCACGTCCGATGGCCACACGCTGTCTCTGCCCACCGGAGAGCTCTCTGGGCTTCCTCATCAGATACGGAGTGATTCCCAGGGTCTCAGCCGCTTTCGTCACCTTCTCATATACCACATCCTCCGGCGTCTTTTTCAAGCGCAGGGAAAACGCGATATTGTCATACACACTCATATGCGGATACAGGGCATAATTCTGGAAAACCATGGCGATGCCCCTGTCTTTCGGCTGCATGTCATTGACCACTTCGCCGTCAATCTCGACCGTACCGCTGCTGATGTCTTCCAGACCCGCAATCATCCGCAGAGTGGTGGATTTGCCGCAGCCGGACGGTCCTACAAAGACGACGAATTCCTTGTCTTTGATGTCAAGATTAAAATCATGAACCGCCACGACATTTCCGTTATATACTTTTTCGACATTCGTTAATTTCACGGTTGCCATATTCTAGTGTTCCCCCTTTCAAATCAACCCTTAACAGCCCCGCCTGTCACGCCTTCGACGTAATATTTCTGCAGGCAAAGGAAGAGAATGACCACAGGTACTGCCACAACCACACCGCCGGCGCAGAATGTGGTATACATTCTGGTGATCTGGTCATTGGACAGCCAGCTGTACATACCGACAGCCACGTTGTAACCGGATGAGGTACCGAACGCCACATATCTGGCGAATACATAGTCACCCCACGGCCCCATGAATGCGGTCAGTATTGTATAGATGACAGTGGGTTTTGCCAGGGGCAGGATGATCTTGGTCAGCACCTGCGCCCGGGTGGCACCGTCTACCCGCGCCGCTTCATCCAAGGATTTGGGGATCGTATCAAAGAAACCCTTGGATACATAATAGCCCATACCGGAAGAAGCCACCGTCACCAGAATCAAGCCTGGAACCGCGTTGGCCTGCGTCAAGCCCAGATCGGCCAGCACCCGGTAGAGGATGATCATGGTAAGCATTCCGGGGAACATGCCGAGGACCAGCATAAACCGCATGAGAGGTTTTCTCAATTTGAACCGGAAACGGGACAGCGTATAACTCATACACAAAACAATGATGGTCTGCAGAACCACCGCCGCCAGCGCAACGATGAAGGTATTGAGATACCAGCGCTTAAAATCAGAATTCCACAGGTTGATATAATTCTGAAAGCCCCACTCATGGGGGATCGCATAGCCAACCTGATACGTGCTCTCTACACGCAGCGACTCTAATACAATGAACACATAGGGGATCAGCCAGATGATACTGATGAGAATCAGCGCAATATAAATAGCGGTATTGCTGATTCGATTCGCTGCCCTCATGCCAAGATGTTTTTTCTTCTTATCATTCATCACTGGAAATCCTCCTCATTCCTAGTAGAGGGCATCACATTGTAGACAACGAGCGAGATCACCGCGGCCACAATGAAGACCATGATACCAATGACGGAAGCCAGGTAATACTGGGATTCCGCACCTGTCGTGATCTTGAAGAGCCATGTGATCAGCAGATCGGTGTAACCGACTGAACCCGCCGCACCGGATGCCGCAGGATTGGTGGGCCCACCTCCTGTCAGCAGGTAAATCACGTTGAAATTGTTCATATTTCCGATAAAGCTGGTCAGCAGATAAGGGCCTGTGACGAACAACATATAAGGAAGCGTGATCTTGAAATACTGCTGCCATGCATTGGCACCATCAATCCTGGCTGATTCATAAAGGTCCTCGGGGATATTCATCAAGATACCGCTGGTAATCAGCATGATATGCGGAATACCGATCCAGATATTGATCAAGATCACCGTGATCCTAGCCCAAGTTGGATCCGTCCAGAATGGCAGCGGTTGACTAATCCAATGCAGATTCTGCAGAGTCAGATTAATCAGACCGTTAGGCGCGAACATCTTGGATACGTACAAAAGAGAGATAAACTGAGGGATGGCAATGGTCATGACCAGAATGGTCCGCCACACCTTCTTCAAGCGGATGCCTTTCTTATTGATCATCATAGCGACAACCATCCCCAGGAAATAGTTGGTGAAGGTGGCGAAGAATGCCCAGATCAAAGTCCAGGTCAAAATCTCACCAAACGTCGCGGAATAAGACTGGGTGCCGCCGGATCCCGCGGCCCAGGAAAACAGCATGCCGAAATTGCGAAAGCCGACCCAGCTGAAGAGCGCGTTGGAAAATCCATTGTGAGCGCCATCATAATTGGTAAATGCCACCAGCACCATGAAGACGATGGGCATAACCGTAAAAAGGAAAATGCCTGTCAACGGCAGAGCAAGAAGCGTTCTGTAAAAGTTCTCATCTACCATGGAGCGCAGATCGTCTTTATCGCTCTTGAGCTTTTTGCCGGTTATCTTGTATTCATCGATCAGCTTGTTCTGTTTCACGTTCAGTCTCCAGGTATAGATGAACGCGATGATGAAGAAGATAGTCAGCACGCCGTAGAGCAGAATCTTGAAGGAGTTGTCGTGATACGTCGTAACGTAGGTATCCAGCACGGCGTTATATTCCTGGGTCGGTCCCTGCTTGCCCAGAGAAGGCAGCATGGACAGCCAGTAGCCGCCAGTGGTAATCATATAGAATATAAAAACAATCTCAAAGCCAAGGAAAAGCACCCCGCGAAGAATCTGTCCGCGGGTCATATTGCCAAAGCCCATCACCAAAAATGACACTTTCGTATTCCAGGTACCCTTTACAAAGGTTTGGCAGATGTCCGTTACCTCACTGCCAATGCCCTTGAAGCAGGAGACAATGAAGCCCCAGATATTTTTGAAAAAGTTGCCGATTGCCACAGGGATACTGCAAAAGAAAGATTTTATCTTATATAAGAATTTCTGCCATTTTGAGAGGCGCAGGTACTCGAGATCACTATATTTCTTCATTAAAACAAATCACCCCTTACCTCTTTGTTGAAAAAGTCGGGATCGTTTCCGACCCCGACTCCCTCTGCAATGTCAGATCACATGACACGCGTAAGAAACGAATCATTGTCAGAATAGGGCATCTGCCTCTAAACTTAAGACGCCCGTCCTGTCAAACGTCATCTATTCCAGCCTGTAAAAGCACAGGCCGTCAACTCATCCCATCCCATTATTCAGCGGGAACCAGAGTGACTTCCCCAGTCGCGGCATTCAGTTGCACCTTGTACGTACCAGCTGTCTCCACACGGAAGTTCTCCGCGGGATAAGCGGTATCCCAAGCCTTGCCCTGACGCACTTTGAATTCTGTGCCGGCCTCCATCTGGAAAGCATCATTCGAAGTCCAGATATCGCCGTCAGCGGTCATGGGAAGGTCCACGGTCCATTCATCTCCATTGATAGAACCGATCACGGTGAACGCGTTCCGCACATCCTCTGACATCTCGAACACTGCGTTCACACTGTTCTCATATTTCTCAAGGCAGGCCTTCAGAGCATCATCAGAACCATCGCTGGCTTTGATATCGGTCGCGATGACTTTCGCGATATCCCACCAGGAACCGTGAATATTCGGCTGATTCACTGCATACTCATTCTGCAGATTCAGAGCAGCAAGAGTCGGATCCGCCTGTACAGCGGGATCCTGCAGGGCTTCCTTATTGGAGGGACCCCAGCCAAGGTTGTTGAAGCGGTCAAGCTGTGCATCCTTGCCGGTCAGATACTGAGCCAGTCTCTGCAGCGCAGCGCCCTTTACAGCATCTTCCTGAGGCTTTACACCCAGCAGCTTGCATCCACTGTAGGAGCCGATGTGATATTCCTGACCATCAACGGTGAAGGACGGAAGATCCGTAACACCGAAATTGTCACCCAACTGCTCAAGAATCGCCTGATAGTTCCAAGTACCGGTCACAACCACAGCGGATCCGTTCGCGAAGTCAGCATTCGAGGAATTCACATATTTGGGAGAAGAGACAACCTTGTAGATTCCCTTCGCGGCGATGAGACCCTTGTCGGAATTGAAGTCATCGTCGATGGACTGGAAGTTGCCGTCATTGTCAGTAATCCAATCGGAATGGCATCCGGTCGCAAAGAACATGCCAGCCGCGTACCAGGCATTCTCCAGCTCATAGGAGATATTCTTATTGGCGGCTTCGCAGTCCTCAATGATCTTCTCCAGGCTGTCCACGTCACTATCCGGGACAACGCTCTTGTCATAGTACATCATGTAGCCGTTATCCGCGCTGATCGGGTAAGCATACAGATCGGTGCCGGAAGTCGCGGCAACGATAGCGGCGCTATTGTGCTCATTCTTCACGATAGAAGCGGCATTGTCGCCCAGCTTGGAAACGCTGCCTGCCTGAATCAGACGAGCCAGCTGATCTTGTGCAAAGAAGAACAGATCCGCACCGGCAGCCACATCGGTGATCATATTGGTCGCCGCGTCCGCCTCAGACACCGGCTCCACCGTGGCACTGATCACGATGCCGTCGGTATTGCTGGAATTGTAGGCATCAATCTCACCCTTGACCAGATCCACAGCCGCCTCAGGCGCCCATACGGTCACATTATAGGTGCCGGCAAGCTCCGTGGAACCACCGCCCTGTGTCTCCTGCTCACCGCCGGTCGTCTCCTCTACGCTGGCAGAGGTCGTCGTCTCCTCACTACCGCCGCCACCGCATGCGGTAAGGGTGAAGACCATCACAAGTGCCAGCGCAACTGCTAAAATTCTTTTAAGTTTCATGATATTGCCTCCTTCGGTGAAAAAAAATTTGAAAAAAGTCCTGTTTTCCGTTCTGCCCTCGTTTTCTCCTCCCACTTTCCCCCCGGTCAGCCGCTCAATTCACGATAACATGCGCCGCCGAAAGCATTTGATACATGTATAGAGAAGCAAAGAACATTTTGGACAACACGACCTTAACAACACGTTTTTTATAGCACGTTGTCAACTCTTTGTCAACTATTTGGCAAGAAATTTTGTAAAAATTTATCAGAAAAGGCGAAATAAAGTGTGCTTAAATTTAAGTGTTCATATTAATTTGTATGTACAATTCTGGTTACTACTACTGTTGTATATCTGTTATCGTTTGACTTGGAGGGGAGTTGTTTTCATTCCACGAAAGAAGGCCGATTCGTGCGGTCTCCACTCGGATTTGCCTGGGTATCTAATCTATTATTGTCAGAAAAATAGGAGGCCCCCAGACAATCGGAAGCCTCCTTGCGTTTTCTCACGGATTCCCGTACCGTACTAAATTAAAGACCTGCAGACTCTTGAGCGGTTTCCCCTCCCGATCAAAGAGCGCCTGATTCTCCACTGCGCAGCCGCCATAGTATTTTCCGGCATCATCCGGGTCATACTGAGCGGCATAACTGCTGGCCCACCCGGAGCCGTACTTTTCCCAGAGGACAGAATTCTCCTCTTTCGAACCGCCGCCCACGCTGATCCAGGTTCCCTCCCAGTAACAAACCCCGATAGAACCGGCATTCACTGCGGCCTGAATCACGTCCCGGACTTCCTCCGCCTGTCCCTGTTCATCACAGGAATAATCCAGCGCGATGTTTTTGCTCCAGGCGTTCACGGTGTTGTCATGATAATCAGAATCCAGCAAAGTATACGGATAGGCGGTTTCCATCACCATAGTTTTCTTGCCGTAAGTGTCAGCCACATCTTTCAACACGGCAGTGAGATTTTCCAGCGTGCCGTGCCAGTAAGGATAATAGGAAGTGCCGAACACGTCATAATCCACTTCGCGATCCGCCAATTCCTTGGCATACCAGGCGTAAGAGCCTTCCTTCTCCGGATTGGCAAAATGCAGCACCACCAGGGCGTCCGGACAGATCTCCCGCACCCCGCGACTTC
>CAZROZ010000002.1:8692-25793 GCA_964601745.1 uncultured Lachnospiraceae bacterium
TATCAAAAATCCCTTGACACAGAGGGACTGTCTCCCGCCGAGAAAAGGGAGCAGACCGCATCCATCTCCGTTTCGCCGCAAAGGCTGCCGTTGGTCTCATTTCCCACCTGAACCAGGCCGATGACACCGCCCCGATCCTGGATGGTTTGCAATGTTTCTTTCGTATACTCATAGACCGCCGTCTCTTTGTCAGAAAGCGACATCCCGTCCCAAGCCTTCGGCGCCCTCTGCTTGCCGGGATCTGCCCAGAAATCGGAATACTGCAGATCGACGATCAGCCGCAGACCGGCAGCCGCCGCTCTCTCTCCGATTCTCGCCGCCTTCTCCGCGTCGCAATTGCCACCGCCATAGCCGTTTCCGTCAGCGTCATAGGGATCCACCCAGACCCGCACTCGAATGTGGGTGACGCCGTTTTGCGCCAAGGTCAGGAAAACGTCCTGTTCTACCCCATCATAATTGTAATACTTGACGCCGCTGTCCTCCATAGATATCACCGACGAGGCATCCACCCCCATGATGAAACGCTCTGGCAGATTCTCTACTTTCTCCACGACCAATGGATTGCCTTCCAGTTTCTCCTTGGGCGTGATCTCTGAAAGTTCCCCGCAGAATCCGTCTCTCTCGCCGCTTGCGCCCTTGCCGCTCCCGCAGCCCGTAAATAAAAGGCTGGCACACAATGCCACGGCAATCACCTGGCAGATCTTATTTTTCATTTCGTCATCCCTCCTCTTATTTTGTCAATCGCAGCAAATGTTCCGCCACTGCCTCTGCCGCACCGTCCTCGATGTGACCGGACTGGTTCCCCAGGAAAAGGTAGTAATCGTCATCCGTGTAGCTGATATACTCCACTGCCGCTCCTTCTCCGGTCTGCGCATCGTAAATCTTCGTCCCGCTTATATCCTCCTCCGTGGAGAAAAATCTCTCATACTTCTCAATTTCTGCCTCGGGAACAATGAAAATGTCCCCGTTTTCCATCCGATCGATATTGAACACTTCATAGTCAAAGGTATACGCCTTGATCATTTTAATTCCCTCCGGCTTTTCCTTCTCCAGCTCCACCATCAGGTCCGTCTCCTCCATCTCAGGGACACAGCAGAAAATAGATACTTTCTTCTTGGGCGATACATCCGTGATGAGAATGAAAATCCAGCTCCAGAACATAAAGGAAAAAAGCGCCCAGACCAACAGAGAAGGGAGCTGATGCCAGATATTTCTCAGTACTTTCATTTTCCCACCTCATAAGCCGCTACATAACCATGTGTCACATACAGCGCACATATATCAGATTTCTTCAATCTCTCCGCCCTGCTCTCCGCTACGTGATAGGTCTTTACCCGCGGCAGATTGGCGATAGCCGGATCCTCCTGCAGGGCGTTCTGGCGCAATGCATCTTCCTGCGGCGTGGGCTCGCGTTTTGGAATCTGATCCGGACGCATCTTCACTTTCACCTCAAAGAAAGTCAGGCTCTTCGGAAGACGAACCCACTGCTTTGTCACCGTGATCTCGCCCTCCACCCGCTCTCTGGGCTCATCCGCCAGCATCTGGGCATGGGCTCGTTCCCGGTAAGCGCCTGTCACAATATTGGTCATCCCGTATATCACGATCCAGCCGCCGATGATGCTACACCAGATGGCGCTGCGCTCCATTGCGGCGGCGTTCGCGGTATTCGTACAAATGCACATGACGATACAGGCGGTGAGCGTCGCCAGAGCTGTCAGCAGCATGATCAGTGCCCACCTGTTCATCTTCTTCGACAATTTCTCCCGATCTTCCTCTGAATAAAGTTCTGTACTTTCCCTCATTGATTTTGTCCTTCTCGCCTACTAATAAAATGATGTCAGATGACTGCGCAAAGGATTCACGCCAGGCTTTCTCTGTACGCCGAAATCGCGGCGACAGTCCGCTGATAGTCCTCTTTCACCTGGTCAAATAAAGCCGGATCCGCCGTCTTCCCGCCCCGAAGCGCCTCCGTCAACGCAGCGCTGGATTCCGCCAGAGCAGTAAAACTCAAGTTCTGACACATGCCCTTGATGGTATGCGCGGCGCGAAACGCCTCCTCCCCATTGTCCTTCCGCATAGAAGCGCAGAGCAGGTCATAACTGCCGTCATCCAGAAATTTCAGCACAAATTTCTGCACCAGCCGCTCACTGCGCAGTCTCCCCAAAACATCCTGATAATCTCCTCCCAGTGCGGTGTAGCATTCCTCCAGTGTCATACTCTCTCCTCTTTTCTCTCCTTTGAATCCTGCCCCGACTTCTGCTCCGAAAAAGCATCCTGCAGGGTGTGTCCCATGGTCCGATCATAGAAACAGTACTGATTTCTCCCGCGCTGCTTGGCGGCATAAAGGGCGGTGTCCGCGGCGCTGTACAATGCCTCATAGGAGAGCCCGGTGACGCTCCCCAGCGCGGCACCCATACTGATCGTCACAGGAAAGATGCCGACCTGACCGCACAGACTGTGGAAAATGCGATCCACCGTCCGCTCAATCTCCGTCCGATATTCCAGAAAAATCAGGAATTCATCTCCTCCCAGGCGGCAGGAAATATCTGAGCCCCTTATGCTGCGGCGCAGGGCATCCGCTACATATTTTATCACCCTGTCCCCAAACTGATGGCCGTACGTGTCATTGGCGGTCTTCAGATTATCCACGTCAAACATCACCAGACAATAATTGCTGTCCGGGTGTTCTCTCAGTTGCCTCTCGATCTGTTCCTTCGCGCCGCCCCGGTTGAACAAGTCGGTCAGCGGATCTCGGGATGCCTTCTGCTGCAATTCCTCCATCTTCTGCTGGGCATCGTGAATATCCAGCACTGTGCCGAACGCTCCCTCAAATTCCGGATTGCTGTCGTCCGACCACAATGCCCGGGCAATGAGCCGGTGCCAGCGCCCCGCTCCTTCATAGTGCAGGAAACAATCCATCCGCACTTCAGGTTTTTGCGGCGTGGTGGCATACAGCCTCGATGACAATTCCTTCCAGTCGGCATTGTCCATGATCTCGTGCAGCTTCTCATCCTTCGCCGGCTCCATGATGATCTCCGGGAGTCCCAGTTTTTTCGCTCCCCAGGTAGAAATGGTCAACATATGGGTGGAAGAGGTATATTCGAATTGAATTTCCTCTGCCAGGGAGGCAAAGAAACTATTGCGCATGCGCTCTTTATCCAGGAGGCGCAGTGTCCGCTGGGAAGCAGTGCCCTCCCCCTGCAGCGTCTCCTCGGAAATTCCATAGAGCTTCCGCCGCCTGATGTCCTCGCTGGCGTCCCGCTGCAGAGCGGTTTTCAAATCCGCCTCGTGTTCGGTCATGCACTCCAGCAAAAGAGGATTGAACGCCCCACAGTCGCCCCGGACAATCATGGCAATGGCCTGCTCGTGGGAAAAGGCCGGCTTATACACCCGTTTGCTGATCAGGGCGTCGTACACATCTGCCAGAGAGACCACCTGAGCGGCAATGGGGATCTCATCTCCCTTCAGTCCGTCAGGATATCCCTTTCCGTCCCAGCGCTCGTGATGCCAGCGGCAGATCTGATACGCCGCTTTTAACAGACTTTCCTGCTGGTGGACAGGGACACTGCTGAGCATTTTCGCCCCCTCCACCGTATGGGATTTCATGATTTCAAATTCTTCTGCCGTCAATCTCCCCGGCTTATTGAGAATCTTCTCATCAATGGCGAGCTTTCCGATGTCGTGCAGGGCAGAGGCGGTGGAGATGATGGAGATCTCCGACATGGATAGGCCGTATCGGTCCGTTTTCTGGGACAGATAGCCAAGCAGTAGATCCGTCAGCACCCGCACGTGGAGAATGTGCTCCCCGCTCTCCCCGTTCCGGAATTCCATGATTTGGCTGAGAATATCGATCATCAAATCACTGTGCCGCTCTTTTTCATAGACCTGCTCCTGCACCATATTGATCAGGCGCTTTTGCTTGGCATATAAGAGCAGGGTATTCATCACCCGTCGCCGCACGATCGTGAAATCAAACGGCCTTGGAATGTAGTCCGTAGCCCCCATCTCAAAGGCTTTCTCCACCTGGGTGGAACCGCTCTCTGAGGAGATGATGATCACAGGGATATTCTGAATCCATTTTTCCCGGTTCATCTCCCGCAGGACGTCAAATCCATCCTTCTTTGGCATCACGATGTCCAGCAGGACCAGAGACAGCTCCTCCTCATTCTCTCGAATCACTTCCAGCGCCTGTTCCCCGTCCTCCGCCTCCAGGATCTCGTAGCCGTCCTCCAGCATATCAATCAAAATGGAGCGGTTCATCTCAGAATCGTCAACAATCAGTATTTTTTCTTTCTGCATCGAATTTGCGCCTCTAGAAATTTGCCCTCAAGGAAACCGCTCCGGGAAAAGCTCTCTTGCCTTCTCGATCCTTGCCTCGTCCATCCTTCGCAGGGCGCCCTCCACATCCGTCTGATGAGAGAGCAGCTCATTGACCGCTCCGATCACATCCTCCGCGGAATACCCGGCGATCCGGGTGACTGCCACCGAGACCCGCTCCTTCTTGGCGATGGACGCGGCGGCCTCTCTCACCATCTCAGACTCCTTATTGGTCGTCATGCCCTGAAAACACCCCACCGTAGAGATGCCGTCAAAAGCCAGGTTGTAATGTTCCGGCTCCGCGCAAAAAGACAGAAATTCCAGCGCTTCCTTCAAGCGCGGGCTGTCCTGATTCACCATCATCATATTGAGGTTGCCGCCCTCATAGGTCCCGCCCTCCGCCGTATCCATAAAGATGGGCATCAGAGCAAAATCCTCCCGGCTGTATTTGGCTCCTTCCGCCGGGAAATCCGTGTCAAACCAGGTGTCCCAGATGAAAGTCATCACGGCCTGTCCGCTGCCCAGTCTCTGCCCGATTTGATCCCAGCCCACCTGCTCAAAATCATAGCCAAACCATCCCTTGTCTGCCGCATCCAAGAGCCACTGCGCCATATCCCGCATCTGGGGAATCTCGACGTAGGAGATCTCGCCTCGATTCAGTCTGTCCAAAAGATCCGGATCATCGGCAAAGATGGGATCCATGGCAAATTGTATCATCCAGGAACAGCCATTCCCAGGCCAGCAAATCGGGGTATATCCCATCTCCAGCAGTACCTCACAGAGCAGGTCAAATTCCGCCTGGGAAGCCGGCGCCTTTAGGCCCAGATCTTCTAGAATCTTCTTATTATAGTAGGACCCGGACACAGAGCTCTCCCAAAAAGGCAGGCCCAGAAGGTTTCCATCCCCATCCTCGCAGGAGGCCTTGGCACCCTCAGTCAGATCGCTGACCCAGGGCTGCTCATTCAAATAATAAAAATGCTGCTCCACATCGTAACGGCTCAAATCCGCATTGTTAAAATGCAGGAAAAGATCCGGGGCATTTTCTGAGGCAAAGTACTCCTCCGCCGTCTTTTCATATTCCGCATCCTCCACCGGGATCAGGTCCAGATGATTGCCGGTGGTTTCCTCATACAGATCAAAAATCCGGGTCATATAAGGCTTCCCCAGATCGGTGCGCTTGCCCAAAAGAGTCAGCGTCGTTCCTTCCTCCTGTCCGGTAGTGGCTGTGCGACAGCCCGCAAGGCACATGCAGAATATTAAAATCCATGCGCAGATCGACACGGGCAGTCGCCTGGACTGTCCGCGCAAAGAACAATTCTCGTGTCTCTTTTTCATCTTTCAGACTTCCTATTCCTTCCGCTTTCGCATCAATCTGCTGAGCAGAAGCCGCACCGCGTCCATATCGATCGGTTTCGCCAGATGCCCGTTCATCCCGGCTTCCTGAGAATTGCGCACGTCCTCGGCAAAGGTATTGGCCGTCATCGCCACGATGGGAATGGTCGTCGCCTCCGGATGGGCACTGGTGCGGATGGCACGCGTGGCCTCATACCCGTTCATCACCGGCATCTGCACATCCATCAAAATGACGTCGTAGTGACCGGGATCCGACTGTTCAAAGAGTTCCACTGCCTCTTTCCCGTTCTCTGCCAATTCGCAGGATGCCCCCTCCATGGCCAGCATTTCAGTGAGGATCTCGGCATTCAGTTCATTGTCCTCCGCCACCAGGAACAACTTCCCCTCCAGAGGATTTTCTTCCGCCTCCTGGTGCTTTTGAATTTCAATCTGAGACTGTCCCTTTGCCAAAGCATTTTCGTCGCGCTCAAAGTCCTCGTCCGTGTGGGGCACATTCCCCAGGGGCGCTGTCCCCGCTCCGCCGGCTTTGGCAGAGGAGGTAACGTCCGCAGAGTCCGACCTATCCTCGGGGAAAGTTGCCTGTCCCGATGGAGTCGACTGCGCTCCCCTCTGGTCGAGGAAGGGGCGAATCGCCCGCCAAAAAGAGGAGACGAAGAATGGCTTGGGCAGGAATGCATTGATCCCGGCTGCCCGGGCTTCGTCCTCAATCTCCTCCCAGTCATAAGAGGTCAGTACCAGAATCGGCACGTGGTCCCCGATTTTACGGCGTATGCGGCGGGCAGTGTGCACTCCGTCCTGGCCCGGCATCTTCCAGTCCAGCAAAATCACATCGTAGTCTTTGCCCCGGCTGTTGGCATCCACCGCCATCAAAACCGCGCTCTCCCCGTCCGTGGCAAAATCCACCTGGATCCCGATGCGCTGCAGCACTTCCTGGATGCCCAGGCAGATCTCCTCCTCATCATCCGTCACCAGGATCCGGGAGATGTTTTTGGTCAGTTCCTGCTCCGCGCTCTCTTTTCCGGAAAGAGCAAAGGACAAATCCAGCGTAAAAGTGCTGCCCTCCCCGGGAGCGCTCTCTACCTGAATCACGCCCCCCATCAGATCCACCAGATTCTTGGTGATGGCCATACCGAGGCCTGTGCCCTGAATCTTATTGGTGACCGAGTTGATCTCTCTGCTGAAAGGCTGAAAAATATGTTCCAGATAGTCAGGGCTCATCCCGATGCCGTTATCTTTCACCACAAAGCGCAGCTTCACAAATTGAGGCTGGGTCTGCGGCAATTCTTTGACCAGAAACCAGATATCGCCGCCCTCTGGGGTGTATTTGATGGCGTTGGAGAGCAGATTAATGAGAATCTGATTCAACCGCAATTTATCCCCGATCAGATTCTCCGGCGGACTGCCCTGCACATATATCTCAAAGCTCTGATGCTTCGCCTTGGCCTGGGGCAGCAGGATGGCGGTCAATTCCTCCATCACCTCCGGCAGACTAAAATTATCCACATTCAGAGACGTTTTTCCGCTCTCAATCTTACTCATGTCCAGCACGTCGTTGATCAGGCTGAGGAGATGCTGGCTGGACGACTTGATTTTCTGGGTATACTCCCGCACCTTCTCCGGATTGTCGGAATCTTTCTCCAGCAGGACGGAAAATCCCACAATCGCGTTCATGGGGGTGCGGATGTCATGGCTCACATTGGAGAGAAAATTGCTCTTGGCCTCATTGGCACTGCGGGCGGCTGCCAGAGCCTCCTCCAGCTGCTGATTCATCTGCCGCTCCTGGGTGCGGTCAGACATGATGATAATGTATTTCTCAATCTCCCGAATCCCCACATGGTAGATATTCAGCCGGTACCAACGACGCTCTCCGGTCTCCTGGTGCATATATTCGCACTCCCGGTAAATGCTGCTACCCAGGGGGATCTCCTCCAATTCCCTCTTGGGAATGATATCGCCGCCCTGAATGGCACATCGCTGCACCGCCCGCAGATCCTCCTTGGCATCTTTTAGGGGAATCCCCATGAGCCGCTGGATATTGGGACTGATGTAATCTGCCCTCTGCTGTTCCGCGTCCAGCATGAGGAAAATATCGTCCACATTATTGGACAGAGCGTCAAACATCATATCCCGGGAAGTGAGTTCCATGGAGGACATCCGGGAGAGGCGCCGATTCCTGTGGATCAAAACGGCCACCACGGCGGCGCCGATCAGCAGGAAAATAGCAATCAAAACATAGACCGTACTTCTCTGCACGGAAAGGAATCCGGCACTGAGGGCACTGATGGGAACAGCGCTGAGCAGAAAATAATCCTGATATCCCACTGGCTGATACAAAACGCAGTATTCCACATCGGCAATGTCACACCGCAGCAGCCCGGAAACGCCGTCCGCCCAGTCCGACTGAATGTCCAAGAGCGCCTGTTCGTCCAGATTCGATGCTGCCTGCAGGTAGGTAAGATAATTCTCAAACACATTGCCGCCTGCCTGGGTGGAGAGCAGCACGCTCCCATCGCTGCGGACCACGAAGCATCTGGCCTTTCCCCCGAACGCGCCGACATTCAGGGAATTGGCCATGTCCGCATTGGTGTAACTGATGGCGATGGCATCGTAGGAGAAATCCCGGTATCGCCCCGTCTCAACCGGGACGGCGAATATAATGATCTCATCCCCGGTGGCCAGCCGCTCCCCGGCCATCACAGATTCTCTTTCCCCCATCAGCGCCGAAAAGGCATCGCCCAAATCCATATTCCGCTCTGTCCCGTCTGTCTGCATGCAGGTGCCGTCCCGATTCAGAAAATAAAAGGTGGAGAATCCCCAGCGCTGCTGCTCCTCCGCCAGATACGCGGCGGCTTCTTCCTCCTCCTCGGTCAGAGAGAGGTACTTCTCCCAATTTTCCAGCAGTCCCCAGTTCCGATTGAGAAACCCGCTGAAAGACCGATTCACCTGGCTGTAGACCTCCTCCAGATTGGCTGTGCTGTCCTCGTAAATCTGCCGTGACATGATATTCAAGTAGATCCCGCTTATGAAAAGAACGATGACGCCCACCACCACTGTCAGTGTCGGCAGGAGGAATTTATCTTCTGTCTTCTTCATGGTCGTCTCCTCTTTCTCATCGTTGACGGCAAAATCGCGTTCCCGTGACTCCATCCGCAGCGCCCGAGCATCCCCACAGCCTCTCGCAGCCTGCCTGCATAATCTCTCGCCCTCAAAAAGCCTGCCTCATTATAATGGAATTAAGGATGGATGTAAATGATGTTACTGGAAAAAGTAATTGCACAGAATGTATCCTTTTACAAATAAGAAAGATTTTCAACACAAGAGTAAAAAAGTATGCTATGATGAAAATTGTCAGTGGACAATCTGACACCTGTACCACATTTTGAAACGGAAAGAGGAAAGGGAGGAAAACATGGCAAAAACACATTATCATTATACTGTAAGCGATTTGAGACAAATCGTCCGTATGGAAGATCTGGAAAATGAGATCTGGTATCCGGCTGACACTGAATTACTGCACTTTGATGGAGCTTACTCCGTGGAATTAGACGACCTGCACGTGGCACTCCATACCATCATCGAAGAAGACTTGACACTGGATGCGATTCTCCGCTGGTGGTATCTGCTGGGGCTTAGTCCGCTCAGGGAATGGATCCAGGGCCTTTCCCCTGTGCTTCTGAATCCATTCACTCTGTTTGAGGAGGATGAACCCGCTTTTGAATTTCCGGAAAATGAGGAGTTTGCTCTCTACGATGTCTGGAGTATTCTCTGTTCCATCCCCAACGAATACCTGGAGTTAAATCAGACGTTGGATTATCACGCCGGAGCGAAAATGACGGCAATCCGCCATGCGGAGGAATACATCGATTTCTATGTCGAGGATCAGAAACTGCCGATGGCACAGTGGGTCTATCCGGACTTCATGAACGAAGCATTTATTGAGCTTTTTGAAGATGACGATGTGCTGGAAGATGCGACCCCGGAGGAACGCAGCCGCTTTGTGAAGTGTGTTGACGCCCTCGCCGCAAAAGACAATGTTATCGCCCTGAATGCCAGATGCTATGGAAAGTATAGCGGCAACGTAGTATACAAGCAGGATTTTGAGGGTGCCCGGAACGACGCGGAGAAATTATTCCAACTGACAGAAGACCCGCAGTATGCCAACACCCTGGGATATATCTACTATTACGGTCGGTGCAATCACGGCGAACCGGAGTACGAAAAAGCGTTGCCTTATTTTATGTTTGGTGCTTTCAACGGTCTTGTTGAGTCTACCTACAAACTGGCAGACATGTACGAGAATGGATACGGCGTCATGAAAAGTCCAACGACCGCATTTCGCATGATGAGCATGCTATTTGATGATGCCCATACCCAGTTTTTAGGCGGCGATGAGGAATGCCCCCTGGCGGATATCGCCCTTCGTCTGGGCAGGTATTATCTTCATGGGATCGGGGTAGACCAAAATTCAAGGGCGAGTGTCTACTATCTGCTTGTGGCGGAATATGCCATAAAACAGCGCATGGAATATGACCACTATGGAGATAATGTCGTAGCTGCCCACATTCGCCAATGTCTCGCTGAGGCCAAAAAGTTGATGCCGCCGGAAAAAAACAAAGGCAAATTTTACATGGAGCACTACTCTCCCGTCGTAGGACTTTTGGCAGGGGGACATCGAATTGCCTGGAAGGCAAAACCTTTGAAGAACGGGGATTGGTCCGTGACTTTCCAGAGACTTCCAAGATGGGGAGAAGAGAAACCCGAAAAAGTATTTTTTTCTGTGCCTGATTGCTATTATTGCACTTACACCAATATGGTCAAAGGACACGTGCTTCCCTACACTGGAGAAATGCCGACAGAAGGCAAAGCGGACGCTATCAGTTTTGGCTTTGAGAAAGGCACTCCTTTGACCACCTTGTTTTATGACGAAAATCCGGTTCTGGAACTCATCGGCACCAGTTTTGAATGGCACGTCACCAAACCGAAGAAGAGCGGCAAAATGGTTACCCTGGCAGGTGTCACCTTCACGCCCGGCGGAAAGCAGTATGATTATCTGTGCGACCTCCCGAATATCCAAGAGGGAGACAAAGTAATCGTAAGCGGAAAGGGGGAAGAAAGTCAGACAGCCATCGTGCAGAATCTTTCCACCATTCCGGTGGAGGAACTCATCGTTCCCCTGGAGGATTTTGAGAGAATTGAGGGGCTGGCAAAATGACCTGAGCGTTTTTCCTGGCGCTGGCGCTAGAGGTAGCTTGTTTTTGGGCCAATCCTGTCATGGAAAGGGCGAAATAGGACATGGAGACAAACCAATGCCTTTCAGCCGCGCAAGTAGAAAACAGCAAAATCGAGAAGGAAAATGGACCGGCTAAAATCAAACCGGCGTCCCGAGACTTTGCTTCCAAAAAAGCATTCTCCCGAGACGCCGGTTGTTTGATTCGCTGTCGAGCTGATTTTTTCTTTTCTCTATCTTCCTACGCTCTTCCTATTTTCTTGCCTTCTACCCATCAATAAAAATACTTTGCGCTGTAATTTTCTCCGTCACCAATATACTTCATGATAGATTTGCTCTGCTTTCCCGAAGAGGCAAAGGTGGGATCCATCCGCTGCCAGGCGGTCCCGTCAAAGTAGATGGCGTTATTGATCCAGCCCTCCTCCTCAGACCAGACATTGATCCAGGCATGGTAAGCAGTCCCGGCATAGCCAATCACCAGCTTACACGGCACGCCCTGGCTGCGGAGCATTCCGGTCATGAGCGCCGCGTAGTCAAAACAAATACCTTTCTTTTTCTTCAGCACACTGTCCAGATCCGGCAAATATCCGCTCTTGACAGATGCCGCCAGTTTCTTGTCATATTTTAAATTTCCCACCACAAAAGTATAGACCGCCTTCACTTTATCCAGCGGATCCTTGCATTTTTTGCAAAGTGTCGCCGCTTTCCTCACAGTCTTTGGCGCATCCTCAAAATCGACATACTGATTCGAGCGCAGGAATGGTGCGAATTCATCGGAGAGCTCTGCCTCGATTGTCACTGCGATTACCTTGGAATAGGAATTTCCTTTGACATTCTCGTAGAGTCCGACTTGATAAGAGCCATTTCCATCAGAAAGCGGCAGGCTCTCCCATTCCTCAGGCGTCAAATTATACTGGTACTGGGTTGTGGGACCCTGGACCAGCACTTTCAACTTCTTTGCTGTGTCAGCCGTATACTGGACCATGATATACCCGTCGGAAGTATTGGAATAGTCAATGACAGCCTTCGGATTGCGCTCTTCCAGGATACCTGGCGCAGTACAGGCGAAATCGGAGGGAACCGCAGCCGGGGAAGAGGCCAGTGCGACGGCTTCGTCCTCGATCTCCACGATATCCAGATCTGCCTTGTCCAAAAATGCTTCCGACAGAAGATCCTTGGCATCGGTGGGATCCAGCGCGGCACTCTCCTCTGCGCCGGGAGCAGAGACGAAGGCATCCCTTTCCTCCTGTCCTCCCTGTACCTCTGTGCCATTTTCTATCGACGTGGGCTGTATAGATTCTGCCGGTGCCCCGCATCCCACTGTCAGGCACAGCACAAGCAAGACAGAGAGAACTTTCGCAAATATGTGATAGCTTCCCTTATTATTGTGTCGTTTCAACGATATCTCTCCTTTGATGACTTTGAAAAGGCAGTTTCTTCTCTCCTCTATAAAAGCGGGTTTTCAACGCCACTTTTATATCTGACTTACAGACACGCGTGGGTGTCTAGTTGGCTCCTACACAAGTACAATTTCCACCTGCGTCATGCCTTGAAGGATACCCTGATTCTATCTACTTGTCAAGGCATTTTTTCAACAAATTGGTTTCCCTTTTTCCTATCATCTATACAATTTAAACAAATCGTATTTTATTCTCACTATTGTCTAATCAAATTTTTAGCAAAATTTGCATTCCTCTCACTGACAATATTTTCCAGATTTTTCAAGTTTTAAATGTTTTTTCGCTATTTATGTTGAAAGAAATATCAGGAGCCATGTTGTCTTCTAGCCTTTGAAATAGTTGAAAAGCAGTCGTTCCTCTGATATAATGAATTGGATTTCTAGAAAAATCTCATTTCCAATGTACATTTTCCCTTGAGCAGCCATAAAAGCTGCTTCCGTGAGGCAAATGATCGTCCGAATGTCATGGCGGCGGAATTTTGGATGGCTACTTCGATGCCCTTCGGTGAGAACAAGAGAATCTGCATTGTGTTATAAATACACAGCACTCGGAGTAAACTCCCATGCCCCACATATGGGACACCACCATGAATGAAAGCCCATGCCCCACATGTGGGACACCACCATGAATCAAGCGCAAGATACAGCCGGAGATCGGAGGCCGGCGAAACACATGAAAAAGCAAACCTTATCAAATGAAGAAATCGGCGGCGTCTGCGAAGGGCTCTCCATGCTGCTCCACGCGGGAGTGGGTGCCGGAGACGGATTGGCGCTCTTGTCTGAGGAGGAAGACGACCCCTCTCTCAAAAAGTGCCTCTCTCAGATGGCAGAACAGGTCGATGAGGGCAAGCCTCTTGCCGCGGCGTTTCGGGAATCCGGTCATTTCCCCGATTATGTCTGCGGCCTTCTTGACGTGGGGGAACAGGCAGGCAGGACGGAGGAAGCCTTCACCGCGCTGGCTGCCTATTACGAGGACCGCGCCAGAATGAATCGACAGATTCGCTCTGCCCTGCTCTATCCCGCCATCTTACTGATTCTCATGCTGGCGGTCATTGGAATTCTGCTGGTGCGGGTTCTGCCGGTATTTGACGACGTTTACGCGTCCCTGGGCGGGAATCTCACCGGGATCGCCGGGGGACTGCTCCGGTTCGGACAGGCTTTGGATGCCGCCATGCCGGTGCTCTGTGTCCTTCTGGGCGTCATTCTCCTGCTGGCTGTGCTATTCGCTGCACTGCCCTCCTTTCGGGAGAAAATAGCGGCTCTTTGGAACCGGTACCTGGGGGACCGGGGCGTTTCCAGGAAAATCAATACCGCCCGATTTGCCCAATCCCTCTCCATGGGGCTCTCCAGCGGTCTCCCTCTGGAGGAAGCCATCTCCATGTCGTCCAAGCTGCTGGACTCCGTCCCCACTGCCAAGAAACGGGCACTGGAGTGTGCGCGGCAATTGGAGAGCGGCGTCTCTATGGCAGAAGCCATGAAGAAGGCAGAAATTCTCCCACAGTCGGAATGCAGGCTGTTGGAACTAGGCCTCCGCAGCGGTACGGGGGACACGGCCATGGCGCAAATCGCCCGCAGACTGACGGAGGACAGCGAATTGGCGCTGCAGGAACTGGTGAGTAAGGTAGAGCCTGCTCTTGTCATGGTCACCTCCATTCTGGTGGGTCTGATCCTGCTATCCGTCATGCTGCCGCTGATGAATATCATGTCGGCAATCGGGTGAGCGCATATGAGAAAGAAAAATCACTTTTTGAATCTATTGCGAGACTTGTTCGTTCCCCTGTTGATCGTGGTGATACTCCTCTTTTTCTTCACCGCCCTCTCCAATGTGCAAAGCGGCAGCGGGGAAGAAGAAAAGAAGCAGCTGGAGGAATCCATTCGCAGAACGGCTGCCGCCTGCTATGCCGCGGAAGGCATCTATCCTCCCACGGTAGAGTACATGGAGGAGCATTACGGGCTGATCGTAGAGGAAGAAAAATATGTCATAGATTATCAGATTTTTGCCTCCAATCTGATGCCCACTTTCACCGTCCTGGAACGGACGGACGCGCCGCGAAAGGGTACACTCCGCGGCATCTGGGGGTGGTAAGTCATGCGATATAGGCAAAGGCAAAAACATTCCATCGACAGCCTGATCACGCTGGTACTCTTTGGCGTCTTCGCCTCCTGCGTGCTGGGGGTGTTGTTGACAGGGGCAAAAGCTTATCGAAATCTCACCGCCAAAAACCGGGAGGCTTATGATCACCGCACCTGTATCCAATATGTGGCCACCAAAGTCAGACAGGCACCTTCCGGTGACTGCGTGGGAATAGAGCGAATGGGAGGTATAGATTCCCTTTCTTTTACAGAAGAGATAGACGGAGAACCCTACATCACCCGCGTTTACTGCTATGACGGGTGGATCCGGGAGCTTTTTACCTTTGCCGGAGCGGATTTTGCACCGGAAGAAGGGGAAAAGGTGATTGAAGCCCAGGAGATGAGACTGCGGCTGTCCGGCGATCTGCTCACCGTGGAGATCACAGACGAGGGGGGAGAAATCGCCTGCCTTCATCTGACCTTGCGGGGGAAGGAGGGGATATGAAAAGCAAAGCACCTCTCGCCCTGATCGAGCAGACAATTATGATTCTGGTATTTGCCCTGGCAGCCGCCCTGTGCCTGCGGGTATTCGTGTGGTCGGAACAGACGTCAAAGAGAGATATCAACCGGGACCGGGCCGTGGTAGAGGCACAAAACGCCGCTGAGATACTGAAATCGGAGGGTCAAAAAGGGGTGGATGAACCCGCAGCGCTGCAAAGTACCGCAAACCTGATGACCGATGCCTCCTACCAGCCGGCAGACCATGCCCTCGTGTGCTATTATGACAAAGACTGGAACCCGGTAAGCGCTCCCGAACATGCCATCTACACTCTTTTTGCGCGGCAGGAAAATTCCGGGATTCCCACGCTCTGCCTTGTTCATGTGAGTGTTGAGGGTCAAAAGGGCGATGTCCTCTTTGAATTGGATACCGCTTGGCAAATGGAGGAGAGCAGATGAGGGAAGATAAAAAGTTCCGTCTTTCTCCGCCTGCCGTGGGAGGCAGCTCTCTGCTGGTGATCTTTGCCGTCTTGTGCCTGACTATTTTTGCCCTGCTCTCCTTGTCCACCGTACAGGCAGATCGCAGATTGGGAGACGCCTCCGCGGCGGCAGTGGGCGGCTATTACGCGGCGGACACCCAGGCCGAGGTGCTCCTGGCACAGCTTCGCACCGGAGAGATTCCGGAAGGTGTAGAGGTGAAGGAGGAAATTCTCCCTCATCCAGAAGATTCCGGAGAGCAATCCGGTGAAATTGATCCTGACACAAAGGCTCTGACAGTCTCCTACTCCTGCCCTATTTCAGATACCCAGGAGCTGCAGGTGCGGATTTTCTTCCCAGATGGCCTCTCCAGCGCTTATGAGATCCTGCAGTGGCAGGCCGTCTCGACTGCGGACTGGCAGCCGGATGACACCATCCATGTCTGGGACGGAGAGATGGAGGAATAGAAGTGTACGGCGTAATGAGCGCAGTTTTTGTCAGAAATGCCTTGAAAAAGTAGGGTACGACCCCAACCGGCATGAAAAAATCTTCGAGGAAGATTCACCGACACGATCCCGGTTCGAGTCGAAGGATTTTATAATCGAGAAGGTGACTGACCCATGGAAATCACAGATTATTTGCGCACGGCAGTGGAACACGGAGCCTCAGACTTATTTCTTGTCGCCGGCAGCGCAGTGTGTTATAAATATCGAGGAAACATAACGCCCATCAGCGAGGGAAAGATCTATCCCCCGGAGACAGAACGGCTGATCCGGGAATTATATACTCAGGCCAATCGGGACATAACGCCATATCTGAAATCCGGAGACGATGATTTCTCTTTCGCCATCGCCGGTCTAGCGCGATTTCGAGTCAACACGTACCGGCAGCGAGGCTCCATGGCAGCGGTGGTGCGGGTGGTCGCTTTTGACATCCCCGACTGGCGGGCACTGCACATTCCAGAGGAAGTCATGCGTCTGGCAGAGGTAGATCACGGCATGGTGCTGGTCACCGGGACGGCAGGCAGCGGCAAATCTACCACCCAAGCCTGCATTATCCATCGCATCAATGAGACCAGGAGCTGCCATGTCATCACATTGGAAGACCCCATTGAATACCTGCACCGAGATCAGAAAAGCATCATCAGTCAGCGGGAGATCGCCATTGACACGGAAAATTATCTCACGGCGCTGCGGGCTTGTCTGCGGCAGGCGCCGGACGTGATCCTTCTTGGGGAAATGCGAGATCACGAAACCATCCGCACGGCGATGACGGCGGCAGAGACCGGACATCTGCTCATCGCCACCCTGCACACCAACGGAGCGGTAAATACCATTGACCGCATCATCGACTCGTTCCCGCCCATGCAGCAGGCGCAGATCCGGATTCAGCTCAGCACCGTCCTGCACACGGTGGTATCTCAGCAGCTGATTCCTGGGAAAAACGGCGGCATGGTCCCGGCTTTTGAGATTATGCATACGAATAACGCTGTCAAAAGCCTGATCCGCGACAGCAAGAGCCATCAGATTGACAATGCCATCGCGGCCGGCAGCGCGGAGGGGATGATCACTATGGATCAATCCATCCTGAATCTATATAAGGCAGGACTGATTGACCGGGAGACCGCGCAGAGCTACGCTGGTAATCCGGAACAGATGAGACGCCGCCTGGGATGACCCAAAGAGATTTCCCGAGCG
>CAZROZ010000003.1:0-18427 GCA_964601745.1 uncultured Lachnospiraceae bacterium
CAGAGAATTGGTGGCACTGGAGACCACCATCTTGGCGGCGCCATTTCCAAATGTAAAGATAAAGAAGACTATGGAGGGGAGAATCGCGACAGTGATCTGCCTTGTATCGGTAAAGAGCAGGAAGGCAGCAAACAAAACGTTCAGCAGCAGGCAGATCCAGGTCCAGTCCACCATTACCTTCTTATTTCCCTGTTTTGCCGCTAATCTGGCACCGATGATGACGAAAATGATAGAGGGCAGCATCGCTATGACAGTGATCACAGTGGAGAGCTGCATATTTCCGATCATAATGCCGTAGAGCATGACGGATACCACCGAAGTACCTCCCGCGGTCTGTGCCAATTTGTCAGAACACGCTGCTATCATATAGCGCTGCAGTTCTTTATTGTCCCGGATCAATTGGAACATTTCCTTGAGTCCAGGTTTGCTGCTCTTGTCCTTCCCGGTGCTGATCCCGGCGAAATTCTCCGGCTTATCATATGGTCCGATGCCAATGCAGGCGATCAGATAAAAGATACAGGAAAGCACGACGACGACAATATTCAGCTCAGTCAAAAGAGGAGTGGCGATGACGTTGTCATATTTGGGGAAAATCATCATCATGGCAACCATGTTCATGATCATGGGCCCCAAATAACTGTACACCGTGCTCCACACACTCAAGGTAGGCCGCTGCTTGGGATCATTCGTCATAACAGAACCAGTCATACTGGTAGAGACGCCCACCAGAGTATACCCGATAATGTAGACCGCGTAGCAGACAATGAAGAAGACCAGTCCGGCGAACCCGCTCAAGCGTCCGGCTCCCCACGTGCACATCGCTGTCGTGGCCAGTGACATAGTAGCCCAGCCAAGCATCATAAAGATCCGGATCTTTCCAAATTTTGAATTGAATCGCTCAATAATGAAGGCGCAGATCGGATCTGTGACACCGTCAAAAATACGGCTGGCCGTGATGATGATTCCTGTGACGGATACGAGAATGCCGTATCCCACATTGCCCATATAGGTGGCGTAGCTCATCAGCACATAGAAAAACATCTGTGCGGCACCGGTCAACATTGCCAGCGCGATCTGCCAGGTCTTCGCCCTGCGGTACACAACTCCGTCCTGCTGGGATGCTGCCGCGTTTGGATTGCTGCTCATGTTTTTTAACCCCTTTCTTCTTTGTTTTGCCATTCTTAATTGGAATGGGAATGATTGGCTGTGCATGAGCAAAATTCTCTCATGCCTTGTATTTGAGTCCATCCTATCATGTTTTGTTAAAATCACATAGAAATTGTTCTGCAAATTTAGAACGATTCTGTCATATTTCCACCGACTCATTCCGGTTCCAGGCACTGCTCTTTATTCCCGACGCTGCCCTTTATGAGAATGTGGCGGCACTGTCCCTTATGAATATGAGGCAGCGGTGCTCTTTACGAAAATGAGAAGGAAAGGAGCTCTGCTTTCCCCTCGCCCTCATATTTTAGATAGAGTGCTTTTTCTCCCTCCGCTGAGAACGACGTCTGCCCGATCACCCATTCTCTGGAAGGCAAAATCGCAATCTCACCTACCGGAACAGGCTCCTGGTCTTTTTCTCCCAAAAGCACGACAAAGCGGCCCCTCCCGCTTCCTCTTGTCTGCACAGAAAGGAAAGTCCTGCCGTTAAAAGCAAAGTATTTGTAGCCAATCAGGACACCCTCTTTAACCCCGGTAATAAAGCGGGTCTCTCCCTGATTGGTGATATAGGGAATGTCCGCCTTCAGCACGGTATTGGTGATATGCGGCATATGGCCATTGGTCAAAATACAGCTGAGCGGAGCCGGATACGTCCCCGCTGTCGGCAGCGCTTCCTGATGAAATCCCATGCTGGTGCATTCCACCTGCGGAATGCTGCCGTCCGGGCGTATCTCCACTTTCTCCGCGCACGCCTGCCGGCTGAAGGTGGAGGAATGCGTCTGTCGGTGATGGAAAATATACCACTGCCCGTTGATGCACTCCAGGCTGCCGTGATCATTGGCAGTTTGGTTGTGTCGATCTTCTTTCTTCAGTCCGTGGTATCCCACATCCCCGTTGGAAATGATCGTGCCGCCGTAGGTGAAATCCCGGTCCGGATACAAACTGGTGGCGTAACAGAGCTCATTTGAATTCTCTGAGGAATAGATGAAATAATAGGTTCCGTTGATTTTCCGGATAGAAGACGCCTCGTAGAAAGCGTGGCCGTAGAAACTGCTGTCCCTAGGCGTGTCAAATTGCCCCGGCACAATGCGGTGTATCTCCCCTCTCACGGTCAGCATATCATCTTCCAGCTCGATGGTATTGGCGCCCATCAACGGGTATGAAAGGTCTTTCACCTGCTCTAACGTTCGCTTAAAAAGCATCTGATAGACGGGAGCCAGCTTCCGATTGATCTGGGGATCTCCCGGCTTTGGCAGCATCCGTGCCGTCTGCTCTTTTGTCATGCCCCCATACGGAACCTCTTTTCCCGCCATAGACTCCTGACCCCGCTGGTGGGCATCCGCCGCGACCATGGAAAGAGACCAGCCGAAATAGAGGCGAATCGTACCCGCATCATTGAGAACGGCAGGATCTCCCATCAGATAGGGGTTATATTTTGTCCCGTCCGCATCCCTGACATAGCCCAGGTATTCATATTTCCCCGCCGGCGTATCACAGACCGCGACACTGATGGTATCGTGACCGCTGGCACCATCAGCCGTGGACACCGGATTGTAATAAAGATAAAATCTGCCGTCATTTCCCTGCACCACATCCGGCGCATACAGATCCGTGTGCGCTCCCTTGCCGTATTCCGGATCCTGACTTGCCTCATAGATCACGCCTTCATACTGCCACTCACACGGATCGGACAAAGGCGCTGACCAGCACACATAATTCCCCTCGGAACAATACCTGGTCCCACCCTCCGTGTCGTGACTTCCGAACAGGTAGATCCGATCTCCGAACCGGTGCGGCTCTCCGTCCGGAATATACTCACTCAATGGCAGAAATGGGTTAAACCCCGTTTCCATTCCTATCTCTCCTTCCTGCTGCATCGCAGCGGAGCAATCCGTGGGGCTTTCATCCATGGCGGTGCCCCGCTTGCGAGGCATAAGTGTTTCCTTTAACGTGCCTCCCACGCCCGAACATCCTAGAATTATACAATATACTAGCGAAACAAGGCGCCTTGTGATAGAATAAAAATCAACAAAATAGAAAGATCGTATACTTTTCAGGATAGGAGGATTTTTCATGGAGCGATTGATCCATTTTCTCTTCGACCTGCTGGAACTGCCTGTCCAGGTCTATGAAGAGGGAAAAACCGGAGCACAGGTTGAGTCAAACCATTGCTTTTCCGAACAGGTCCAAGCGCAGTTCACCGCGGATGTCCTGGAGACCTTATGCACTTCCGCCCGGGAACACTGTCTCTATGAGATTCGGGATGTGCTGGGACTTCGCTTGATCTTGTTCCGCTTTGGCGGACAGGTATTATTATGCGGTCCCTTCGTGGAGGACAATTGGGATGACGAGAGAGGGGAATTTTTGTTGGCACAGCATGGCATCCAGGCGACCAGACTTCTCCCCTATAAATTATACTACTGCTCTTACAAAGTCATTCCCACCTTCCAGGTGGTGAAGGTGCTCCGCGCCGCGCTGAAAACCTTTTCCCCTGACCAATCCACTTACCGGTACCATGCCATACTCGGTATCACGCAGAAGGAAGATCCGAGAGATCCACAAAGCCACGACGTAAATTATGATTTGATTGTCCGCCGTTACGAATTGGAAAACAAAATGATGCAGGCGATCCGGCGGGGAAATGCCAATGCCGCCAAAGCGACTCTAAAGCAGATGTCCGATATCACGATCAATGACAAAAAGCTGAATTATGTCCTGAACAAAGATGTATTGACGGGGTTTGGAATTCTCCGCACGCTGATCAGAAAGGCAGCGGAAGAGGGAGGCGTACACCCGGTGACAGTAGACGCCATCGCTGGGGAATACGAGCAAAAGCTCGTCTCCTGCTCAGACTATTCCGCTTACAACCACATCAATGACCAGATGATCGACGATTTTTGTGACGCCGTCCGAATGGTAAAAAGCGAGAATTATTCTCCCATAATCCGAAAAGCGATCTCTTTCATACTTCTGCATTTGTCAGAGGAGCTTCACATTGAACAGATTTCGAGAAACATCGGAATCAGCGGCAATTACCTGGAGAAAATGTTCAAAGAAGAGACGGGGGAAACCATTTCCTCTTATATCTCAAGGCAGCGATGTGAACAAGCGGCGCAAATGCTGCGAACGACGAACATCCGGGTCCAGGAGGTCAGCTACTATGTGGGTTATCTGGACAACAACTATTTTGTAAAAGTGTTCCGGAAATGGTACCGCATGACACCGACGCAATACCGAAAGCACTATAGTGAGGACATCTACACCGACTAACCGTTCATGCCAGCCTGCACTCTTTACTGTGCCTTTCCCATGAGAGTTTCATTTCCTTTGCCAGAGGAGGAAGGCATGCCGCGTAATAAAGGGAGATATTCTTCTAAATCCAGGTGAAATTCTTCTAACGGAAGTACTGGATTTCCCTTACTATTGCAGGAAAAGTTTTCCCACTGCTTATTTTTTGGAAGAGCAAATCATAAAAAAATGAAAAGGAGAGACGCATGCGCAGACAAATTTTATGGAATGACAATTGGAACTTTGAAAAAGAAGGGAATGGGGAACAGATCACCCTGCCCCACACCTGGAACGCAAAAGATGGCACAGACGGCGGTAATGATTATTACCGGGGCACCTGCCTGTACCGCAAAGAATTTTCCCGTCCTGACCTGCAGGAGGGGGAGGAACTGTGGATAGAATTTCACGGAGTCGCCATGACGGCAGAAGTTTCCCTGAATGGGACAGCACTTGGTTCCCACCGGGGAGGATATTCTACCTTCCGGTTGAATCTCACCGATGCGCTGAGAGAAGAAAATGAGCTCACCGTCACCGTTGACAATTCCGCCAATGACACCTGCTACCCGCAGAAAGCGGACTTTACCTTTTACGGGGGCATTTACCGGGATGTGTATTTGATCTACGTGCCAAAAGAGCATTTCTGCCTGGATTATCACGGTGCGCCTGGGATCCAGGTGACCTCCGCCCTGTCAGACGACCTCTCAGAAGCCGTCGTCACTGTGGAGACCTGGCACAACGCGAGACAGGTTGCCATCACCGTGAACGGTGAGACAAAAGTCGTGGATCGGACAGCCACCTTTACGATATCTCATCCTCACCTCTGGAACGGGAAAAAGGACCCCTATCTCTACACTGCCACGGCAAAACTGGACAGCGGCGATGAGATTTCTGCGGAATTTGGCATTCGAAAGATCGCCTTCGACGGAGAACATGGTTTCCTCTTGAACAACACACCCTTGCGGCTCTGCGGCACTGCCCGGCACCAGGATCGGGAAGGAATGGGAAATGCCCTCACCCGCAAAGAACACGAAGAGGATCTCTCCATTTTACTGGAGATGGGAGCAAATACGGTTCGTCTCGCCCATTATCAACACGACCAGGCAGTTTATGAATTCTGCGACAAGACCGGCTTAATCGTCTGGGCGGAGATCCCTTATATCACGGAGCATCTACCCAATGCCAGAGCCAATACCCTGTCCCAGATGACAGAACTCATCGTGCAGAATTACAATCATCCCTCGATCGTCTGCTGGGGTCTCTCCAATGAAATCACAACCACCACCGGTGTGACGGAAGATCTGATCAGCAATCACCGGGAATTGAATGACCTCTGCCATCGGCTGGACCCCACCCGCCCCACCACCATGGCCAATGTCTTTATGCTGAGCCCGGACGACCCCATCGTCATGCTGCCGGACATCCGCAGTTTCAACCTGTACTACGGCTGGTATGTGGGCGATGTGGAGCAAAATGACCAGTGGTTTGATGACTTTCACGCGAAACATCCCCAAGCGGTCATCGGACTCTCCGAGTATGGCGCGGATGCCAATCCCCGCTATCAGGCTGCCCATCCGGAAAAGGGAGACTGGACCGAAGGGTATCAAGCTATCTACCATGAGCACATGCTGAAAATGTGGCAGGAACGCCCTTATATCTGGGCGATGCATTGCTGGAACGGATTCGATTTCGGCGCTGACGGGCGGGACGAGGGAGGAAAACCAGGACAAAATCAAAAAGGGCTTGTCACCTTTGACCGCAAAACCAGGAAGGATGCCTTCTATATTTACAAAGCTTATCTCTCTGACGACCCGTTCGTCCATCTGTGTGGCCGCCGTTATGTGGACCGGGCAGAAGAAAAAACGGAAATTAAAGTCTACTCCAACCAGAAGAGCGTCACTCTTTTTGTGGACGGAAAAGAATTCGGCACCCAATGCGAGGACAAGATTTTTCGCTTTGAAGTGCCCATCACCGGAGAACATGAGATCAAGGCGGTCTCCGGCGACCTCTCCGACACCATCACCATCCGGCACACGGCGCGGCCCAATCCCGACTATGTGAAGGACGGTGCCAGCGTCGTCAATTGGTTTGATCGGGAGGATGAGATTGTGCGGCCTGGTTATTTTTCTATCAAGGACAGCATGGGTTCTGTCAAGGCGAACCCGAATGCCCAAGCGGTCTTAAACGAGCTGGTGGCTCCTTTGCAGGCAAAGATTATAGAATCCTATGGAGATGTCGCGAAAAACGTACAGATGCCAAAAGAAGTACAGGCAATGATGGACAAAATGAGCGTGGAGGCCACATTGAAGCAGATGTCAAAGCTGGTGACACCGGACTTTATCCATCAATTGAACCATGCGCTAAACCAAGTCAAAAAAGAGGATTAAATTTGGCTTTGGTCCGGAACAGATTGAAAATCAAAATGATATTAATTATTTCTTCTCTTGGATATTTTTCAATGATTTCTTGTCTTTTCTGATTGACACAAGTGAAAGGAGAACATACCCATGACTTTCCCAAAAGGATTTTACGTCGGCGCGGCCACCGCGGCCCATCAGGTAGAGGGCTACAACAGTAATTCTGACTATTGGCAACAGGAGCATATGCCCCACACCAGCTTCGCCGAGCCCAGCGGCATCGCCTGCGATCACTACAATCGCTATGAGGAGGACATCCGATTATTGGCAGACGCGGGATTAAACGCCTATCGCTTCTCCATTGAATGGGCGAGAATCGAGCCCAAAGAGGGAGAATTTGAGGAGAAGGAGATTGCGCATTACCGCAAAGTGATCGCCTGCTGCCGGGAACATGGCGTCGAACCTGTTGTCACCCTGCACCATTTCACCAGTCCCGTGTGGCTTATCCAAAAAGGCGGCTGGGAGGCTGAGAGCACGGTGGAATATTTTCGCCGCTATGCCGACTATGTGGCCCGGCAGCTGGGTGACGATCTTCGCTATATCTGCACCATCAATGAGGCCAATATGGGACTGCAGCTGGCGGCTATCTCCAAGCGCTATCAGCTGATGGCGGAGCAGGCGGCAAAGAGGGCAGGTGCGAAAGGACCCGACACCGCAAATAGCAAGGCGAAGCAGGCGGAAGGCAAAGTCCAGGTCGGCATGAATTTTGAGAAAATGATGGAGAATCTCCGCTATGCCGCCGCGGAAAACGCGGAAATTTTCGGGACTCCCCAGCCCCAGATCTTTGTCAGCTCCCGCACACCGGAGGGCGATGTCCTGGTCATGCGTGCGCACCAGGCGGCAAAGGAGGCCATCAAAGCAGTGAATCCTGACATTCAGGTGGGGCTCAGCCTGTCTTTGCATGATCTGCAGACCGCTGCCCCCGGCGGAGAGAATTTTGTCGCAGACGCCTGGAAGGAAGAGTTCCTCCACTATCTGCCATACATTGAGAAGGATGATTTTCTGGGTGTACAGAATTATACCCGCTCTCTGTATGGTCCCAGTGGTCAGCTTCCCGCCGCTCCAGATGCGGAATTGACCCAGATGGATTATGAATTTTATCCTGAGGCGTTGGAACATGTGCTGCGAAAAGTCGCAAAGGAATTCCACGGAGATTTGATGGTGACGGAAAACGGCGTTGCCACCGCAGACGATTCCCGCCGGGTGGAATTCATTCGCCGGGCAACGGACGGGGTGAAACGCTGTATCGCGGACGGCATTCCGGTAAAGGGGTATTTCTACTGGAGTTTGATGGACAATTTCGAATGGCAGAAGGGCTTTTCCATGCAATTTGGCCTCATCGCCGTGGACCGGAATACGATGGAGCGAACGCCGAAGGGGAGTTTGGCGGTTCTCGCGTCTGTATAATGGATTAGTGGTCAAGTTCGCAGAGCGAACTTGTGGTGAGTAGTGGTCAAGTTCGCGAAGCGAACTTGTGGGGTGGTTCTCTTCCTTTATAGAGCTGGTTGCCTTAAGTTTCAGGGTGGTCCGGCTCTTTTTTTAACTGTTGTTTGTGGTTCGGCTCTTTCTTTTTTCGGCTATTGCCTGTGTTTTGTCTCTGTTTTTTTGCTTTTATTTGTGGTTCTACTCTTTTTTGCCTTTGTTTATTTTTTGGCTTCCTTTCTTTTTTGTGTTGGGGACCGATGATGGCATTTAAAATTAATTTTAAATACTTCTTGACGGGGAAAAGGATGGTTGGTAAAATGCTATTTAAAGAAAATTTGAAATAGCGGGTGAGGAAATTGGCGGTCAATAAAATACTAGCTGCCCTGGCGGATGACACGCGCAGAGAAATCTTATTGAAGCTGAAGGAAGGAAGGATTAGTTCCGGTGATCTGGCGGCAGAACTGAACATGACACCACAGGCGTTATCCTATCACCTGGCAAAATTAAAAAACGCAGGATTGATCTATGAGACAAGATGCAAAAATTTTATTTATTATGAGTTGAATTTATCCATCCTCGACGAGGTGATCCTTTGGATTCATAATTTACAAGAGGGAAAGGAAGGGAGCCATGAAAAGGAATAAGGTGATCTTATCTGTGCTTATGTATCTCCCATTGATCATAGTCCTGATTTCCCTGCAGTTTTTGCCGGAACGAATTCCCGCTCACTACGGCCTTGACGGCCAAGTAACGAGATGGGGCAGCAAATACGAAATGCTCCTCATGCCGATTGTCTCGATCCTGATGGGATATTTCTTTTTTGGAATCGCCAAATACTGTGCCAAGCAGGAAGAAAACGGGCACAATAATGAGACCATCTGTGTTATCGCCGGGATCCTGGTCCTTTTCCTGTTCAATGTCATGACCGGATATACTCTGTACACTGGCATGCACCAGGTTGCGGATCTCTCCCGCGTTACCATCGATATCAGTCAATTGCTGTATGAGATCCTGGGGGTCGCACTGATCCTGATCGGAAACGTTATGCCGAAATTGCGCAAGAACGCTGTCATCGGACTGAGAACGAAATGGAGTATGAAAAATGAGACCACCTGGAGGAAAAGCCAGCATTTCGGCGGGATTTCCCTTCTCATCGGAGGTCTGATTATCCTCATCGCGTGCTTTTTTGTCAAAGGCATCGCCTGCTCTCTATTGACAGTGGGAGTCCTTACTGTCGTACTAATTGTCGATGTGTTATATACTTACAAAGTAGCACAGATATATTCTTAAATTTTTCACAGAAGGGAGAATGACAAATGGCGAGAAAATTTATCTGCGAGCCGGACTTTCCGGTAGTCCAAACGAAAGCGGGCAAACTCCGGGGATTCGTCCTGGACGGGATCTTCACCTTTCACGGCATTCAATATGCCACTGCGAAACGCTGGCAGGCACCCGTGCCGGTAACGCCATGGGAGGGAGTAAAAGACGCCACGAATTATGGCTTTACGGCACCTACCGACGGGCAGCCCGCGCCGAAGGTGGAGCTCTTGATCCCGCACAGATTCTGGCCGGAGAGCGAAAATTGTCAGTATCTGAACATATGGAGTACCAGCATTGATCCCGAGGCAAAACGCCCGGTTCTGGTCTGGTTTCATGGAGGCGGGTACGCCGACGGATCTTCCATAGAACAGGTGTCCTATGAAGGGGATGCGCTGGCAGAATATGGAGACGTGGTCGTAGTGACAGTGAATCACCGGCTCAATATTCTGGGGCACCTGGACATGTCCTCTTTTGGGGAACAATATGCCAATTCCGCCAACGCCGGCATAGAGGACCTGGTGGCAGCCCTGACCTGGATCCGGGAGAATATCGCCTCGTTTGGCGGAGATCCTGAGAATGTGACGATCTTCGGACAGTCCGGGGGAGGCGGAAAAGTGGTGACACTGCTGCAGACTCCCGCGGCGAAAGGATTGTTCCACAAAGCGATATTGATGTCCGGAGGCGCAGAGGTCTGGCATCGATCTGGAAGTAACCACAGGGATTTTATCGAAGGAATCCTGGAAGAACTGCAGATTCCTGTAGCAGAGGCAGAGCGTTTGGAGAAGGTTCCCTATTCGATTCTGATGCGAGCCTATCACCGAGTCTGCAGGAAGAAAAAAGAAGTGATCTCATGGGGGCCCAAGCCCAATGACTGGTATGTGGGACATCCGCTGGATGTAGGGTTTACGGATTTTGCAAAGACGGTGCCGACCATAGTGAGCAGCACGATCGCGGAGTTCTCTGCCACGTCCGACATTGATTTCACCGGGATGAATGCGGAACAAGAGGCCGCCGCGTTGCGCCAGCGGTTTGGGGAACATACAGAGGAAGTAACCATACTCTTTCAAAACACCTATCCGGAGAAGCCCCTCCGGGATCTGCTGATGATGGACGCATTCGTGCGGGATGGTGTTTTGAATTTCATGCAAGCACGTGCAAAGGAATCCCCCGCCGCGCCTGGATACTGTTATCTGTTCGGACTCGATTTTTCGATAAAGGGAGGAACCCCTGCCTGGCACTGCTCCGATATTCCCTTCCTCTTCCACAATTCACACCGGGTGGCCTGCTGCAACATAGAAGACGTCACGGATGGACTGGAGGAGGAGATGGCAGGCTGCCTTATCAGCTTTTCCTATACAGGCAATCCGAACCATGGGAATCTGCCAAAATGGGAACCCTACACGACTCAATGCCCGGCATCCATGGTTTTTGATCGAAAGAGCTTTTGTCGTCCTGCCCACGACCAGGCATTGATTCATGCGATGATGCAATATGGACCCGCGAAACCAGATCTCGGTGCCATGTTTTCAATCCCGGAGGAAGAAGACGATAGCTCACGAAACTGGGCGTATTGAGTCAAGTGCCCTAACAGGGATTTTTGCGTTCTTTCATTTTACTGCCGGCAAGAGAGAATGAGCTCTGCTCTTGCCGGATTTTATAACAAGTTGGCCTGGGAACGTAACAAAACTAGAAAAGCTTCTGTTCTCTTTTCCCCTGTCACCGTTCCTCTCAGTGTTCTTCTGGCGTTTGTAGTATTCCTACACAATCGCCATCGCCAATGTGATTCCAAAATATTGACCGCATCGTCTGTCTTCATTGATCAACTTCTCGGTACGCGAAACATACATGCGTAAACAATTCCGCCAACAACTTCACCGTCTTCATCTAAGGCTTCTGCTACAATACGCATATCATTCCCACGCATATCCTCTTCTACTGTAAAATTATGACGGAATTCAAGAATACTTATGGACGTCGTACCATTTTCAAATTCCCTCACTAGCCCAGATACAGGTTTATCCATAGTCATATAGGTCTCACCAGTAGCATACTTAATCGTATATCTGATACCCGCGACCTTATTTCCCATTATAAAGGACTCTGTATCCGGAACAAACGTCACATTCTCTGGCTGAATTACCTTACATATTCCATTTAATGAGACAATCTCTCCCGGACTGACAAGAAATCGTTCATCCAAATCAAATTGACTTTTTGAATTTGCTAGAATTTCAGGACTGATGTGATTTTCCTGCGTTTCGTCAAAACTGCAGTCTGCTCTTGTAAAGCGCACAGAGTCCATATTGTCCAAATCAACTGTTACAAAATGTCCGTTATAGGTTATCCCATCTTGAATAATCTGCGGTTCTCCAATATTGTAGTAACAATAGGTGATATTGTTCCTATTATTAAGTGTTCGGTCATAGGCAAGCTGCCCAAGTTCCACTCGATAGGATGTACTCGAAGCTGTAATATTATAGTCAAAAAAATACGTCATTCCTCCTATATATCCTTGACGGTCAGCAAGTACCCAGCGGGGTTCAATCACACCAAGGTAATTCACTCCCCATTCAGGCATGAGATCCTGAGTATTCCAATATCCAGGGAATGGGTCGGCATAGACTGTAAGTCCATTTTCAGCAGCATATTCTTTAACTGCTCTGAGATAAGAACTTGGAGAAAATCTTGCCAATACTTTCTTTGCAACGACGCCTATTGTAATCTGTGTCTCAAGTGACGCTATTGTTTCATCGTGGGAAGCAAATGTGACACTCAACTCATAATCTCCTTCTGGCAGAGGTTCCAGCGTTTTTCCGAACTGATCAAGTGGATTAATATCTTGTCGATAAGATCCACCATAAACTACACACGTGTAATGCTCATCTGAATAGCAAGCTTTAATCCATGTATTATCAAAGCTGGAGGGATCCGATGGATCATAAACAAGATCTGGCATTAATGAACTACGAAACGCTTCTCTGCTCCCCGTTATCTCAATTCCTGGGTAATCTACATACATTCCAGACTGGTTATTTTTTATATCTGTATAAATTTCCCTCAAAATGGTGCCTTCTGAATCAACCATTTGAACAGTCAAAAGAGCATCATCCGGTATAGAAACAGAATCATCAATATTTCCAATTACGTAAAAATCGCAAAGTGGATTAATTGTCATTTGATTTTCTGACGGATACGTCAAGGTTAAACCGTCACTGATCACGCCTACCGTATCAAGGTCGGCATTCTCATAATTATCTAATATAAGAGAAAGATCGAGCAATGTAATAAAAGCATTTTCGTTTGTGTGATCGTATGTATCTATATCAATAACGTCGTTTTCCTGTGCCCACGCAAGAGCAGTCGCTGTTTCTTTGTTCAATAGAGAAGAAAACGTTGTGCATTCCAGTGGAATATCAATACTTACATCAATATCATGATGCTTCGCATGATTAAAAATTATTTCTGCCGTTTCTTTCAAAGTCACTTCGGTACTTGGAGCAATACCATCAGGAAGTATGTCATACGCCTCACTCCATGCCAAAGGATCCTGTACATATGTCATATGCGCTGCGTTTTCAATTTGATCAATCATCAGCGGTTCGTCGTCCATCCTATAAAGAGCATCCACTACATCGTAAGCGGACGCAACATATGAATTAGAACAATCCACTGCGTTTTCAGCCGCTTCTGCAGCAGGCAGAGGAGTAAAATTCAGCATGATAAATAATGCAATAAAGAACGCAAAATATTTTTTGAACACTGCAGATTTTTTCATGTCACTTCCTCCTAAAATCTCGAACTTTTTAAAAAATCCCTGCAACACTGTGATAATGCTGCAGGGATTTCTTGTACATCTAATCCTGTTTACGATTCGCACGCTTCAAATTTGGCAAACATATCTCCCATCATATGGTCACGGCTCACATAGTGACACAGCCGGATGAGATGCCGGCTTGGATCAACGCCCCACGTCATGTCATCATGAAGAACCGGCGAGGATACCAGAGATGTCGCACACCAATTGGGATTCATGAGATAGCCTACTGTAGCGATATCCCAAATCACGTGAGAGAACGCGGACGCCCTGGACACGAAATGATTTGAAGTTTCCATCGGTACATCATCCATGGAACGCAGGTACGCCAATTTCATAAAGCGATCAGACATCGGAATAGAAGATGGCGTAAATGTCTGAAGAACAATATTCCCCAGGTAAGATCCAATTTCGCTTTTTCCAACAAGAAGCGTCTCAAGTTCAGGCTTTGTCACAGTGAGATGAGAGGCAACGCCGATACAAGGAATCAGCACCAACGGCACACCGCAATCCAGCATGAATTTTGAGGAAAACATGTCCTGCATCAGATTAAATTCCGCCGCGGATTTAAAGTGTGGGGGCTGACCTCCAAGCCATACGACGGTAATCTTATTCACGATTTCCGGCCGCAGTAAAATGGCAGAGGCCACATTTGTGATAGCACCGATCGCGAGTACATATAACCGCTTCCCGTCGGGCATACGCAAGGCTCGATCGATCAAATCTCTTGCGGCCTCACTTTCCACGGGTTTCCCATCTTCTCCGATATAGCGATCAGAGCCGCGAAACACTCTGCCCTTCGGATTTTCTCCAAGCAATGAAAAAAGACGTAGCAATTCTTGATAACTCTTTTCCATTCCCTCTGCCGGCGTCCCCGCATAATGAGGAGATGCGGCAAGAGATTCCTCCGGCATCGGCATCAGTTTCAGCAGCGCCTTACTGCAAAACGGAGCGGCATAGACAGCCTGAACATTCAGTCTCTCTGGGGAGCGCAGCGCCCAGGATACCGCGAATTGATCATCCACTTCGTTATAAGCGTCCGTGTCGATTACGATATCCACAACACCCTCGGGAAATCTTAACGCTTCAGTAAGAACTTCATTATCGAAAGGAGCGATAGACATTTCAATTCCTCCTATTCCATTTTCACGGAAGCACCGACGAATCCCTTTTTCGCATTCCGGCGTCGCCTATAATCATTTAACAAGCTCTGTATGGTCGGCATTGCCAAAACAGCAGTCAAGAAAATACCAAGGAAGATATTCTGCAGACTGTCAGGCCAGCCCAAGGCGATGATGCCCGTGAACATAATACTCAGGCACAGAGAGCCCAGGAAGATTCCGATGCTGTGACGAACCAAATTCACCATAGAGATACCGATGATGACTGCCATCATGGGGCGGAACACCATAGAGGCAGAGCTCATCAATTGAGAATATCCTACCGCACTGGAATAGCATGCTGATTGAATCGAAGCGAAAGCAAGAAAAATACTGCCCAGCACATAGGTACTGAATTTCACTTTCATGGGCTTAATCCCGATATTGCGCGCAATCAGTTCATCACTGCCTACAACCCGTGCCTGTGTGGCAATCTTTGTCTTGCGGTTCAGGATATCAAAAAGAATCCCGATGAGAATGAGCATGACAAAATTCCATGGGCTTGATCCAAGAAACAGCATATTTTCGGGAGCTTTGATATACTGCCCTGTCGATATCTCCGGAAGGGCGGTTCCACACCATCGCACCAGATATACTGCTGCAATTTCAAATACCATCAGACTTCCAAATGAGATTACAATAGAAGGGATCTTCAGTCCCGCGAACAATCCGCCTACGATTGCGGAAAGAATAAGGGAGGACACAATCGCCGCCACAATCATTCCGATGGGGCCGAAATAGTATCCGGCGATACAAGCGCACATGCCGGAGAGAACCATACGGGATCCAACTGAAAAATCCATAATGCCGCTGACAAATCCAAAGTGGACGCCGTAAGCCACAATCGTAGGCACAACCGCGAGAGACAGCATAGACAATATGGAGGACAGATTCCCTACTCTATCCGGAATAAGAATCAATAGCACCAGGTAAAGTGCAATTGGAATCATACACGCTTTGACAAGATTCAGAATTTTATGGGTTGTTTTCTCCATTTAACGAAACACTCCTTTCACTAAGTTTGTTTCGCATTTTGGTACGGGGAGACTATTTCCTTGAGTCCCCCCTCTTTTACATTTATCACTGATTCAGGGATTTGGCTGTTGCAATTGAGAAATTGTCAGAGAATGCCTGAATCTCTTCAAGACTCTTTCCCAGCAGTGTCTCATTCCATTTTTCGCCGCTCATCAGCGGAATTTCCGTATTTTCACAATATTTGTCATAATCTGCCGCGTCTTCTGGTGTATAGACATAAAGCATATTTGTGTTAATGACATATGGAGTCTTATCGGAATTTACTCCGTTAAACTGATTGATCATACTTGCACCGGCAAAAATATAATCCATAACAAGATTACCGCCTGCTACGATTTTAAGGGGTTTCCCCTCGCCCATAAATTCGCTCATTCCTGTCGCGATATCGATCATGCCGACCGCAACTTTATCCGTAAGTCCATGATTCGTCAAGGACTGATTGACACCCGCCAAAGCGCCGGTTGTAATCGTACCACCGACGATGAAGATTCCATCCACCTCTGGATAGGACGAAATGATTCCTTCCACAGCATTACTTACATCTGCAACAGTGGAAATTCCCCTTGTCTCTGTGAGCAATTTTACGCCAAGGTCATTACATGCCTGGGAAATCCCCTTATCACGAAGGTCACCGTTTAAATCTCCCTGCGTCAAACCGATGACAGCCAGGTTCTTTACATTATAGTCAGAATTTAACTGCTTCACGATGTTGTAAGCCATATCCTCCTCGGTGCAATAGCAGTTTCCGACAAAATTAGATTTGCTGAATACATAGTCTTTTAATTCCGGATCTGAAATCTGACGATTGGCCAGGAACCAGTCAACATCGTTCTCCTCGAAGAGATCGGCCAGGAGTCGAATCGTACCCTCTGAAAACGTATAAGCGATTACACCATCTACTCCCATATTGATCAAGTTTTCGTAGGTGGTAAGGAATCCTTGGTCGTCGTATCCCGCAAGTTCTACCTGCACAAGCTCCACATTGGCAGTGTCACACATATTCTGCAGAGAAAGTGTCGCTGATTTGAATGTGTTGGAAAGTGTGCCAAGACTGAGCACCCCTAAACGATACGTCTTATTTGCTTCCGGACCAGGTTCCTCTTGACCTGGATCCTCCTGACTGGTAGTGACCTCAGCATTTCCGCCCTGACTGGTAGTGGTCTCCTCACTGCCACCACCGCCGCATCCAGCTAACAAGCAACAAATCATAGCTGTCACTAAAACCATTGATACTAATTTTTTCATGATAATACCTCCTAAATTTTTTATAAGTAATACATTTTGTTTTTATACTTAATTGCAAAATAGACCCTCTGTCCCGTATATAAAATCTGTGTAATATTTTTAAAAGAATTTATACTGCCATTAAATGTAATCTTGAGTGAAAATGTTCCCATCACTTTATTACAGCAGTATTTTTGCGGTCAAATGACAAAGCCACAGCGACGATGAAGATAATGCCCTTGATCAACTGTTGAAGTTCTGAACCAAGACCGATGAGAACAAGGCCGTTGGTAACCACTGCCATCATCAATCCACCAACGATAACCGCGCGAAACTTCGAGGACCAGCCGCCGGAAAATGGGATTCCGCCCAACAACAAGGCAAGCATTGTATTGATCTGCGTTCCGGCTCCGGATGAAGTCGCCGCACTGCAAGTACGCACCAGAGTGAAAATTGCAAGCATGCCGCAGGAAAAACCGCAGATCAAAAATGGAATAATACGCTCCAGGGTGACATTGACACCCGATTGATGGGCCACTTCCTCTTTTGCTCCAATTGCACGGCAATGTTTGCCAAATGGACTGTATGTAAAGACAATGTAGGTAAGAATGAGTACGAGAAACGTGACGCCATACTTCATCAGAAGTGTGTCCGCGTTTTTAAACGCAAAATTCGCGGTCAGTGCTCCACCGCCAAGCAGTACAGACGCCAGACCGGTATAAATGAAAGAAGTAGCCAGTGTGGCGATAAAAGCGGGGACGCGAAGCAGTACACACGCAATCGAATTAAGAGCACCCATTGCTACGCTGGAAACAAGCATGACGATAATAGACAAAAGAATGCTTTTCTGTGATACCATCGCTCCCAGCGCCGCGCTGACACACACATTGCCTGCCATAGAATAGTCCAGATTGCCCTGAGACATCAGGAACAAAGCACCACAGGCGGGAACAAGGATTTGGAACGCATAGTTGGCAAAAGTCTTTAGATTTGGTCCCGAAAGCAGCTTTCCGCCACTGGTAATCTGAAAGAACACAATCACCAGAATCAGTCCCAGAAAAGGAATCAACTTTTTCAAGTTATCTGAATTTAATTTGAAACCACCCTTTTCCGATTTCACATCAGAGGATTCTGAACTCATAAAACATCACCTCCTAAATCATGAAGTCAATCAGTGTGTGTTCGGTGATTTCAGGACTCCTGTGAAATTCGCCGCTGATCTCGCCGTCTTTGAATGTCAAAATGCGGTCGCTCATACCGATGAGTTCCGGAAGCTCCTCAGCTATCATGATAATCGCTTTTCCCTGCTTCTTTAGATCTGTAAGCAGCTGATAAATATCCGTTTTCACACCGATATCAATGCCCCGGGTTGGACAGTCAAAGATATAGATCTCTGCTTCGCTTGCCAGCCACTTGGCTATACTCACTTTCTGCTTGTTGCCGCCACTCAAATACATACAATACTGTTTCGGTGACTGCATCTTGATGCTGAGTGTCTTTCCCCATTTCTCAGCGACCTCCATCTCCTTCTTTGGTGAGACAAGACCGAATTTCTGCAGTTTTGGCAGATTGGGCAGGCAGATGTT
>CAZROZ010000003.1:18437-23547 GCA_964601745.1 uncultured Lachnospiraceae bacterium
AACGCCTCGGTATCTCAGTTTTTCGAGATATACGCCATATTATGTCTCACAGCATCCACCGTGTTTTTGATTTTTGTCCCGTCCGCCAGTGTGACTTCTCCATAATCCGGTTTCAGCGCACCAAAAAGGATTTTCCCCAGGTCGTGCATCCCACAGTCAGTCAAGCCGCCAAATCCGAGAATTTCACCTTTGTGCAGTTCCAGCGAAACATCCCGCATAGACTGATAACATACGTGTTCCGCTCGCAATGCCACTTCATCGGTCAATGCTCCGTCGTAATCACTCCGGTAGAAATTTTCCGCAATTTCTCGTCCTACCATCATTCTGCGCAGAACATTGACGTTCATTTCAGAGTGTGTCAAAGATCCGATAAACTGGCCATCGCGAAGAACGATAATGGAATCACAGATGTTCATCAGTTCCTCAATGTCATGACTTATGAAGAGAACTGAACGGTTTCCCTTCCGCATCTTATTGATCAACTGATACAATACGTCACGGCCTTCTTTTCCAAGTGCGGTAGTGGTCTCGTCTATGATCAGAAGCTGCGGATTCGAACATTCTGCTCTTGCCACCTCCAGAAGTTTTCTCTCCTCAAAGGACATACTGTTGACTAGTTGAGAAGGATCAATTCCGTGTACACCGATGGCATCCAAAGCATTGGCAGCCGCCTCGTTCATCGCTTTCAAATTCAAAAAGCCGAACTTGGTAAACTGCTGCTCACGTCCTGCAAATATATTCGCCGCAACGCTTATGCCATTTAACGTTCCCTGTTCCTGCACCACCATACTCACGCCATGGGCGATGGCATCCGTGATATCGACAGGTGCGTATAATTCTCCGTTCAGATAAAGCTGTCCCTCGTCCTGTTTTTGAATTCCGGCAGCGATCGTGGAAAACGTTGATTTGCCGGATCCATTCTCTCCGATTAATCCGACCACCTCCCCTCTTTTTATTTCAAAGCTGACGTGGTCTAACGCTTTGGTGGGGCCGAAGCTTTTGCATATTCCATCCGCTTTTAAAAGCACCGGGGAATCCTTGGCTTCGCTCATATTCACCACTCCCTTCTAAAATTGGTCACACTCTGTTTCATCCCAAAATTCCAAATTTCCATTGAACCTTATCTCATATCAATCGCCCGCCATCTCTGATGTCTTTCTATGAATGAACGGCGCGAAAGGCACGCTAGCAAAACGCCGAGGATTCCACCTCTGCCATCGTGGGAATACTGGGAGCGGCTCCTTTTTTCCCAATAGACAGGGCGCTGGCTTTTGTCGCTTTTTCCAGTGCGTCCTTGACAGGGACACCCTTCAAAATACAGGCGAGAAAATAACCGCAAAACGTATCTCCTGCTCCCGTAGTATCCACAACCTTCACCGTCTTTGCCGGACAGAAAAATCTGCCCCTTATCCCGCTATAGCTGACTCCCTTTGAACCGAGCGTCATGACAATCTCGGCGCCAGGAAATTTTGTCTGCAGGGCATCAAGTATCTCTTCGTGATTTGCACAGTCACAGAGACCCGAAAGCATTTGTCCTTCGATCTCATTGAGAATAAACACATCCACAAGATCCAGAGGATACTCCATCAATTTTTCTGAAATGGGGGATGGATTGAACGCTACTTTTAATCCCCGTTTTTTTGCGGCATGTATGGCATAATCCACATTAGAAATTTCATTCTGCAAAAGAACATAATCTCCTTCAGAGAATTTTTCTAATGCTTCATCTATGATTCCCGGTGTGATTTTGTCATTTGCGCCGCCATAAACAATGATCGCATTTGCGCCTTTTTCGTCCAGCTGAATGATAGCATGCCCGCTCGGACTCGCTATCTCGCGGATCAATCCTGTATCGACACCAGAATCTTGAAGTGTCTCTACCAATTCCCTTCCATCTTCACCGACGCATCCCGCCATAGATACATCAGCCCCCGCGCGTGCCAGTGCCACAGCTTGATTGAGTCCTTTGCCTCCCTGCTTTTTCTCTAAATCACGAGCTGAAATCGTCTCCCCCTCAAGTGTGATATGACTCACGCTATATACCATGTCTAAATTCATTGAACCAATCGTTAAAATTTTCATTGACTTGTTTCATCCCCTCTAACATAGTGTCGCCCCGCTCGTGGGGTATGAGAGCTTATTGCAAATGCAAACTACATAATGGACGATAACTCATACCATTTTCATTAATAGATATCGCATCACTTCTTTCACAAATATGTCACTGTTCAGGTCATTAATTTGCACTTTTTAAAGTGAATTATTGCAAAAAAAGTTTCCATAATAGACTGGTAATCATCATTATATTGTCATTGTATCAAAAAAAAAAAAAAATGTCAATAAAAATTTCATTTTTTGTATGACTGTTTTGTGTCGATTTTCATTAGATTAAATGTTTGAATTCTGCATATTATATGTCTAGTTATCGATTTAAAACTTGCTTCATTGGATATAATGTTTTTTCGTGGATATCTGCAAACCAAAAAAAGAGCCATACGGCATTTTATATATGCTGCATAGCTCTTATTAAAATTTTGATTTTTCTCTTTCTATCTTTTTCTCTGAATCATTCTCCGATGTCCCTGCATTGTTCTCTTCCGTGCTGCCCAGTTAGTAGGAACGCGAAAAGAACACAATCTTTTTCAAAGGAAAGCCCTCTCTCCTCTCAATCGCGTTCAAGGCACATAGTAGCGCTCTCCTGTCTCCAGACAAAGGCATCCCAGCCTGCAATTTCGTCCCATGCCGCATCCGCAGTCAATCATAAACACTGTTCCGGCGGGATTCTCCCAGATTTCTGGTTTTGCGGGGCGATTGTCGTCCCCATACCAGGAGCGAATCAGGTTCGTCGGGGTATGCCCACAGACTGAGCGGTACCCGGGAATTCCATGCTTTAGAAAAAACAGGTCCATCTGGTCTCCCATCAGATAATAGTCATCCTCCTTCCGCTCAGCGGGCTGGGATGTCATCGCATGGGCGAAAAGGAACCTGGTTCCGTCGACGACTGCCTCTTCCTGCAAAGGCCAATTCACAATCTCGTCTGCCAAGTCCAGCAGTTCCTTTTTCGACATTCTCTGTCTCAGCAGATCAAAGGAATTATAATAATACTTCCAGTGACCGGTTCGCTTCCAGATGGGTCCCCTGTAGCAAGAGAGGATGTGCTTTGCCAGCCAGTCGTCGTGATTGCCCCGCAGCAGAGTCACGCTGCCCTCCAGCGAACAGATCTTCTCGTAAAGACCCACCGGGTCCGGTGCGTATTCCGCCCGGTCAAACACATCCCCCGCGATGAAGAGATGATCTCGTTTGGGATCAAATTTGATTCTCCTCAGCATCCTGCAGAATCTGCCATTATCATTGTGAATATCTGACATGGCATAATTCATCTTGCAATCTCCTTCAAGATAAGAGTCTCACCGGCAAAAGGACAAGCAGATCAAACTGAGCCCCGCCGGCAGAGGAACAAGCAGAGCAAACTGAGCCCCGCCGACAGAGGAACAAGCAGAGCTTACCCCGCTCTCTTCCCTCTTTTCTCCTCGCGCAGTCGGTCTCTGGCATTCTTCTTGAAACGGTATTTTTGCAGCATATCCGGCAGCAGCTGCCAGCAGAGACGACAGCAGAGGCCAGGTACCAGGATGATCGATTCCGGCAGCAAATAAATCAATGCCGCCGGCAGCCCGACGGATAGCACGATCAGCAGCAGAGCGCGACCGAAACAGGTCATGGCCAAATCAAACGCGAATCCGATGGTGGCAAATACCTTTCCCTCCGGTTTCTGAGAGAGGCAGACAAAGCATAGATTGAATTCCAGAGCCAGAAGTGTCGCCACTGTGGCAATGGCAACAAAACTCAGCGTGTCCAGCCTGCTCTCTCCATACCAGTAATAGAGCAAATCCAGCACAAGAATGGCAAATGCGGCCAAGTGCAGCAGCCACAGCTTCGTCGCCTTCCAGAAATTTCCCCGGAATCGCGCAAAATACCGCTTCGCAACACGCAGCGTATCCCCCGCCACATACTCGGACATCACGGCGTGAAGGGCATACGTGGAGGCGCCGATGGTCAAGATCGGCAGGCTGGTCAACAGCCACAAAACGCCGAGCAGCACCACATCCACAAACATCTGGGCGAGCTGCCAGAATCCGGACTCTCCTTTCTGGTTCAACGCAGTACTTCCAGAGAACCCAAGGAAAGATTCTTCCCGCTCTGCGCGTCAAAGAGAATGTAACGATTCCCCTCAAATCCGATGTGCACGGTGGTATCCATGGCAAAATCCACACTGCCAAAGGCCACCGCGGAAAGGGTGATATCCTCCACCGCCAGGGAGAGTGTGGTCTCCATGCCGCTGGGCAGGGACGAAATAATACGCCCCGGAATGTGGGCATCCTCTCCCACATGGATGAATTCCGGCCGGATCCCCAGGACGTACTCGCCTTCCTTTAATTCGATGGGATCATTGGGCGTAAAATGCACAGAAAAATGCTTGCAGTTTAAGTCCAGACCGTTTCCCTTTTGCTTGCCGTGACAATTCACAAAATTCATAGACGGATTGCCCATGAAATCCGCGCAGAACAGATTGACCGGATCCCCGTACAATTCCAGGGGCGGGCAATACTGCTGCACGACGCCGTCCTTGATCAGACACACCTTGGAACTCAAGGTCATGGCCTCGGACTGATCATGGGTCACATACACGAAAGTGGATTTGGTCGTCACATGCAGCCGTTTCAATTCCGCCCGCATGTCGTTGCGCAATTTGGCATCCAGATTGCTCAGGGGTTCGTCCATGAGGAGAATCCTGGGACGCGGCGCCAGCGTTCTGGCGATGGCCACCCGCTGCTGCTGTCCGCCGGAGAGCTCTGCGGGATAGCGCTTCATATATTCCTCGATCCGCATGGTCGCGCAGATTTCCTTGACCCGCTCCTCGATTTTTGCCTTCTCCCATTTCATATTTTCCAGGCCAAAGGCGATATTGCGGTAAACGGTCATGTGAGGCCACAGGGCATAGTTCTGAAATAGGAACCCTACGTTGCGCTTATCCGGAGAAATATTGACGCCCTTCTCCTCCGAATAGACCAGCTGATCGTCTATGTAGATCTCCCCCTCTGTCGGGGTCTCC
>CAZROZ010000003.1:23557-25557 GCA_964601745.1 uncultured Lachnospiraceae bacterium
TGCCCGGGATATCTTTTCTCAAGACCTTCGCATCCGATCAGCTTCAGGAGTTCATGTACTCTCTCATCGATCTCCTTTTTGGACGCCTTTTTTACACGCAGGCCGAACGCAATATTGTCATACACTGTCATATACCGGAACAGCGCATAGCTCTGGAATACCATTCCTATCCCGCGCTCGCTTCCCGGTACCTCGTTCACCACCTGGTCGTTGATCAGGATCTCTACGGAATCAGGCTGCTCCAGCCCGGCAATCATCCGCAGCGTGGTGGTCTTCCCACAGCCGGAGGGACCCAGCAGAGAGACAAAAGCGCCGTCCTGAATCTCCAGATTCATATGGTCCACAGCCAAGCTTCCCTTGCCAAATTTCTTTGTAATATTATTCAATCGGATCGTCGGCATATCAATTGCTCCCTCCTACGCCCTTTTCAATGGAAGCGCCCGTCAATTTCTCAGTGATAAAGTTAATCGCCAGCACCACGATAATAATCAGCAGGTTGATGGCGTTGGAATACTGATCCCATCCCTTCTCATCATACATGAACAGCAGTGTGGTCAGTACCCGGTTGTTGGCCGTGACCAGAATCACGTACAGGCTCAGTTCCCGCATGCTGGAGACAAACGGCAGCAGATAACCGGAAACAATGGTGGATTTTTCGATGGGAATGATGATGCGCGTCATCCTCTTCCACCATGGAATGCCCTGTATGATCCCCGCCTCCTCAATCTCCGGCGCCAGCTGCATCATGGAATTGACGCCGGATCGACTCGCCATGGGCAGATATTTCACAGTGCCGATCAGAGCCAGAATGGCAAATGTCCCGTACAAAGAGGGGATGATGCCGTGTCTCTGAGAGAACATGGACAGGTAAATGGCAGCAAAAGCCATAGACGGGATCAGATAGGGAATGAACGTCAGGTTCTCTACCAGCTGACTGAGCTTGCTGCCCCGCCGCCGGACAATCGAATACCCGGCCAGAAATCCCAGTGTCCCCGCTCCGATGGCTACCACCGCCGAGAGCTTGATACTGTTAAACAGCGTCCTCCAGACTTCTTTGTTCAGCAAGATTCCGGATTTATCCATGACGTCATTGCCGCCTTTTGATGCACCGATCCAGAAATCCAGTGTCATATTGCTCAGCGAATAATTTCCCTTCAAGATGATAATAGACTGCAGCATAAAGGAGATCAGCGGGATCACCGACATACACATCACCACGAACATCGTGACCACGGAGATGGGCGTCCGCATTTTCTTCATCTTAAATACAGAAATATTCGCGCTCTTTCCCGTAACGGTGGCGTAGGATTTCCGTTTTCCGATGATGATCTGATTCACCGCCATGATCAGCACACTGATGACAATCATCACGATAGCCATGATATAGCCCACACCGGGATTCGTGCCTTGAATGCTGGCATACAGCTCTGTCGTCAGCACGTAATAGCGCACCGGCAGTCCCAGGAATTGCGGCACCGCGAAGGAACTCATGGCACCTGAGAAGACCAGTATGATCGTGCTGAGCACCGCCGGCATGACCATGGGAATGGTGATTTTTGCGAACATCCGCGCCTTGCTGGTCTTTAAAATCACCGCTGCCTCCTCCAGATTGGCATCCATATTCCGCAGAATCCCGCCGATCAGAATGTAGGCAAACGGCGCATAGTGAAGCCCGGTCACAATGATGATGGGGAACGCCCCGTATGCGAACCAATTGGCGGTCGGAATCCCGGTCAGGGCAGTGAAGATGCCCTGCGCTCCCCCGATCATTTGATTTTTGAAAAAGTTACGCCATGCCAGCGCCAGAGTCCAGGATGGCATGATATAAGGGAAAATAAAGAGCTTGGTCATAATGCCTTTCCAGCGCATGTCACTGCGGGTCACAAGCCAGGCAAAACTGCCTCCCACCGCGATAGACACCACGCAGGCAAAGACCGAACAGATCAGGCTGTGCAGCAGCGGCTCATATAACAGCGTTCTGCTGAATTCTCTGGTGAACC
>CAZROZ010000004.1:0-253 GCA_964601745.1 uncultured Lachnospiraceae bacterium
GCCGATACTGTAAGATGCGGAAATTTCATCCGCAAATATGAAAAAGTTCTTCAATCTTCCATCCGCGGCAGCGATCTATTGACAGACCCCTCCCCCTCTGCATCACAGCTCAATCTGTTCCAGCGCATCACGCTCCACGTCATAGAAATAAAGTTTTCTTGACAAAATTTCATTTGGATTAAACGCCTTATTCACCGATCTCAGGGCGTTAAGGATAGTCCTGGTAGGCTTGCTCCCTTTCAAATGAAGCCGC
>CAZROZ010000004.1:263-11711 GCA_964601745.1 uncultured Lachnospiraceae bacterium
AAGCCGCGCCTCATGGATACTTGTAAATGAGACATAGTAGCTGCCACCCATAACCTCCCCGAGTTTCTTCGCGACTCCAGGATAGAACATCGCAACGGCGCCATTCACAGAGGGATATGTTGTGAGTATAGGGGCAACTGCCGGACCCATGATGTGATAGTTCGCGCCAAGTGCCATAAAAGCACCTCTCTCATACGGAGGATTCTCTAGCTCTGCTTCCGAGAAGTATAGTCGCGGCGGGCGGGTCACGTTGGTATTTAACAATGCCTCATCGATAGCAGTATCAATGTCTATCCCCCACCTTTCAAGAAATTGTCTAGGGATTTTCATTGAGACGGTATTCCTTTCGTCGGCACAACCGAGCGCATAAAGGACTATCGCTATATCGCCGAATCGGTGGTAACAGGCGTTTCGAAGTTCATACCTGTTATCACTAAAATTGAGCAATCTGATGATTAACTGACTTTTAATTGACTCATAAGCACTATTTGTGTTTATCACATCATTGAACGAAGTGTTATTGCGAAGTTTGATATTTTCATCTACGATATACCATACTCTATCCCAACCCTCTCTCTGAAATTCATCATAAAGGTATTCTATAGAAAACTGACACGTTCTCTTCCCAAACTGTTTATCTTCTACCTCAAGCTCCAGGTAGTCGCCGATAAGAGTTTCAGAATCGTCCTTACGGTGATAACGGTGATTGGTATCTTGAATAAATTCGTTATCTTGGACGTTGCCGCTGCCTTTCCAGCCATCCGGATAAAAGTTCAGCTGGTCTTCCTGTGCACCTACGTGTGCACAGATATTGTTTCGAAGATTTTCCATAAATTCATCGTATGTCATTTTCTTCTCCTTATATGCTTAGATTATATATTTATAGTGCAGCTATCTATCATTATTTTTTATCTAAAATGGTATTCAGTAAAAGTCGCCTGCTGCCATCTTCTGCTTAAAATGGTGCGCAAAACAATGATCTGCCGCCCATCCTTCCCTATAGCGAACCAGGGCGACATGTTCCAACTCATGTGACTCGTGTAACGCACCACCGCGAATGACTCTCCCCCTGCATCTTCACTTCAAACTTCTGCGCTTCTTCCTCACGAGGAAAAAGATGCCCGTCGCCGCCAGGAAAACAGCCACGATGATAAAAACAAGGATTCCTGTGTTTTTCCCGCCCTGATTCTCCTCATACTCGTCCCCCTGCATTTCTCTTAAAAAGGCATCCGCGCACGGAAGGAACTGATCCAATTCGCAGATCTCTCCATTGTCCAATTTCAGCAGATCCGGGCGAGAGGCAAAGGGAATAGCATACGCCTTGCCTTCTGAAGTAAAGGAAACAAAATCCGTTTGAATCGCAGGAATCGTGAAGACGGCAATTTCGTCAATCTCCCCCTCAAAATCAGCCAGGATATCACCTGCCAGTCCTTCCTCAAATAAATAAGAGACCTGTCCCAATGTTTTGTCGGGTGTCATGGAAGTCTCGTATCCTGTCACTGTCCCTTTCTCAACCGAGGCCGTCGCAAAGACGTATCCGGTATCGACCATGAGCGGAATGCGATAGTAATAGGATCTGCTCTCCTTTGCCTCCGTGACAGCGTCCGCGGAATTCGGATGATCTACGACAAAGACCCGGACCATCTTGGTAAAGTCAATCGAAGTGGGCAGATTCTCTAATTTTGCTTTTTCCGCCAAAACCTGCAGCTGTCCCAGCAATTCCTCTTCCAGGCGAACCAATGACGCATATTCTGGTGCTTCTTCTATGTCTGCGTTAAGGCGGATCGCGTCGTTCGTTTCAGCCGCCGCGGCGTGAATCGAGAACGCAGTAAAGCACAGCACAAGAGTCAGCGTGGATAAAATCCATTTCCTCATCGTTTTCTTTTCCTCTCCAGCTGCCTGAGTGACACAACTTCAAACCAGTTTCCCCCGTTAAAAGCCCTTGACACACCCGCAGACTCGCTATGCATCAAGGGCTTTTTGTTTCGCCGTTTGCGGCAAACTTTCCTCCTGTGGGTTTAAGGACTCACTGATAATTCACAATCTTTCCAAAATCCGCTTTCAAAGAGGCGCCTCCCACCAGACCACCGTCGATGTTGGGCTTAGAAAATAATTCCTTCGCATTCTTGGCGTTGACAGAACCACCGTATTGAATGCGGACCGCCTCTGCCGTCTTTGCGTCGTACAATTCCCCGATGCAGGCTCTGATCGCACTGCACACCTCTTCCGCCTGATCCGCTGTGGCGGTCTTTCCGGTGCCGATGGCCCAGATGGGCTCATAAGCAATAACCATGGATGCTACTTGATCTGCCGTCAAACCCTGCAGATCCAATTTAATCTGCATCCGGACCCACTCCAGCATGATCCCCTGCTCCCGCTGCTCCAGGCTCTCACCGCAGCATAGAATCGGAGTCAGACCGTGCGCCAATGCCTGCTTCACTTTCTTGTTGCAGAGGGCATCATCCTCTTTAAAATATTCTCTCCTCTCAGAGTGGCCGATGATGACATATTTCGCGCCGGCATCCACCAGCATCTCCGCGGAGATCTCCCCGGTATATGCGCCTTTTTCCTCAAAATACAGATTCTCGGCGCCAACCGCCACTTGGGACCCCTTTACTGCCTCCACCACCGGAACAATGTCCACGGCAGGTACGCAGTAAACCACATCCACCGCATCGGTTTTTACCAGGTCTTTTAGCTCTTCGCACAGAGCAACTGCCTGACTGGGTGTCATATTCATCTTCCAGTTGCCTGCGATGATTTTCCTTCTTGCCATATTAGTAACTTCCTTTCAGACGAGCCGGGATCCGCGGGATAGGAGAATCCACCGCAAAACAATACCGCGAGGCATTGTCACTCCCGTCCCTTTCGCATGTTGTCCAAATCTGCGATCCCCACGAAAGGGAACCGGCTCGATCACAATTTATCCTCCCGATTATTTATCATTGGCTGCCGCTACGCCGGGGAGTTCCTTTCCTTCCAGGAATTCCAGAGAAGCACCGCCGCCGGTAGAAATGTGGGTCATCTTGTCGCCGAAGCCCAGGATATTCACCGCCGCAGCGGAGTCGCCGCCCCCGATAATTGTTGTGGCGTCCAAATCCGCCAGCACTTTGGCGATCTCGATGGTGCCCGTGGCAAAATTGGACATCTCGAAGACACCCATGGGGCCGTTCCATACAACCGTCTTGGCATCCTTCAGCGCATCGGCGAACAATTTGCTGGTCTCCGGCCCGATATCCAGTCCCATCTCGTCGTCCGCGATCTCCCCCGCTTTCACGGTGTGATACGGCACATCATTAGAGTATTCTTTCGCCACCACCGTGTCCACCGGGATCAGGAGATTTACGCCCTTCGCCTTGGCTTTCTCCATCATCTCTCTGGCATAATCCAGATAATCCTCCTCCAGGAGAGATTTCCCGATCTTACCGCCCATGGCTTTGATGAAGGTATACGCCATACCGCCGCCGATGATCAGGGTGTCCACCTTGTCCAGCAGATTGTTGATCACGGAAATTTTACTGGAGACCTTGGAACCGCCCAAGATCGCCACAAAGGGCCGCACCGGGTTGTCCACGGCATTGCCCAGGAAATCGATTTCCTTCTGCATCAGATAACCGACCACCGCCGTGTCCACAAATTGAGTCACTCCCACATTCGAGCAGTGGGCGCGATGCGCGGTGCCGAAGGCGTCGTCCACGAAAACATCGCAAAGAGAAGCCAGTTCTTTGCTGAATGCTTCTCCGTTCTTGGTCTCTTCCTTGCGGTATCTGGTATTTTCCAGGAGAACGATGTCGCCGTCCTTCATGGCAGCGACAGCCGCTTTGGCATTGGGACCCACTACCTCCGGATCAGGCGCAAATTTCACTTCCTGCCCCAGGAGTTCTGTGAGTCTGGCTGCCACCGGTGCCAGGGAAAGCTCCGGCTTCGGCTCGCCCTTTGGCTTCCCTAAATGGGAGCAGAGAATGATTTTCCCGCCGTCCGCCACCAATTTCTTGATGGTGGGGAGAGCCGCGACCAGACGGTTCTCGTCGGTGATCTTTCCATCCTGCAGCGGTACGTTAAAATCGCAGCGGACCAGTACTTTTTTCCCTTTTACGTTGATGTCATCAATTGATTTTTTGTTGAGCATGATTTTAAATCCTTTCCATTTCTTGAAAGAAGGGCCCGGTCACATGCATAACCGGACCCTCCCAGAGTTCCTATTCGTCTGTCTGCAAAAACAGCGCCGCAGTACTTTTAACCTTATGCCAGCTCAGCGAAATACTTGATGGTTCTCACCATCTGGCTGGTGTAAGAATTCTCATTGTCATACCAGGAAACCACCTTCACCAGGGAGGTGCCGTCGCCCATATCCATCACCTTGGTCTGGGTGGCGTCAAACAGAGAGCCATAGGTAATCCCGATGATATCTGAGGACACCAGCTCCTCCTCTGTATATCCGAAGGATTCTGAACTAGCGGCCTTCATCGCGGCATTGACCTCATCCGCGGTCACAGTCCCCTCGCAGATGGCAACCAGCTGGGTCAGAGAGCCGGTGGGAACGGGAACACGCTGGGCGCAGCCGTCCAGAACACCGTTCAGCTCCGGAATCACCAGGCCGATCGCCTTGGCAGCACCGGTGGAATTGGGAACAATATTCACAGCAGCCGCACGGGCTCTGCGCAGATCACCCTTCCTCTGCGGACCGTCCAATGTCATCTGATCACCAGTGTACGCGTGGATCGTGGTCATGTAACCTTTCTTGATCTTCGCGAACTTATTCAGCGTATCTGCCATGGGAGCCAGGCAGTTGGTAGTGCAGGAGGCCGCGGAGATAATGGTGTCATCCTTGGTCAGCGTCTTCTCATTCACACTGTAAACAATAGTAGGCAGATCATTGCCAGCAGGAGCGGAGATCACAACTTTCTTCGCGCCAGCTTTCAGATGCGCCTCGGATTTCGCCTTGGAGGCGAAGAAGCCGGTGCACTCCAGCACCACGTCCACATTCAATTCCCCCCAGGGAAGTGCTTCCGGATTGGGTTCCTTGTAAATCTTGATCTCTTTGCCGTCCACAATGATGGAATCCTCACCGTAGCTCACCTTATCCGCCAGCGCATACCGTCCCTGGGCCGAATCATACTTGAGCAAATGGGCCAGCATCTTGGGAGAAGTCAGATCATTGATCGCCACGATCTCGTATCCTTCTGCGTTAAACATCTGGCGGAACGCAAGACGTCCGATCCGCCCGAATCCATTGATTGCTACTCTTACTGCCATGTTTTTTCCCTCCTAAAGAAAACTTAAACTTACTCCGTTCGTGATTGCTATTTTTGTCACAGAACATGATTTGATTCTAAACCAATTGCCTTTAAATTGCAAGAAACTTTTGAAGCCTGTGCTTGGGAAGTGACTGAAAATGGCACACGGATCCCTGGCCGCTTCGGGCCTGTCCAGAGTTAAATTAAAATTTCCAGAGATAAATTTCCCCAGCGGCCAATCTTTTCGGCGGCCAACCTTTTCAGCGGCCAACCTTTTCATCTGCGGAAAATATGCCTTTTCTCTCACAGCCGGTTGTAAATTTCCTCGTACTTTTTGGCAGATTGCTTCCAGGAGAAATCCGCCGCCATCGCCCGGTCCACCATCTTATTCCAATCCCGCTTGTGCCCGTAGAAGACAGACTTGGCATATTCCACCGTGTGCAGCATCTCGTGAGCATTGTAATTGGCAAAGGAAAAGCCGGTGCCGGTACCCTCATATTCATTGTAAGGAATCACCGTATCCCGCAGGCCTCCCGTCTCCCGCACAATGGGCAGTGTCCCATAGCGCAGACTCATCAGCTGACTCAGCCCGCAGGGTTCAAAAAGCGACGGCATCAAGAACGCGTCACAGGCGGCATAGATCTTGTGGGATCTCTCATCGTTATAATAGATATTCGCGGACACTCTTCCCTTGTATTTCCACTCGTAATGGCGGAAAAGATTCTCATACTTGGGTTCTCCCGTTCCCAGAATGACAAACTGCGTGTCCTCACTGCAGAGCTGCTCAATCACACATTCAATCAGATCAAATCCCTTCTGATCCGTGAGCCGGGAGACCACCCCCAGCATGAAGACCTTCGGATCCTCGTGCAGTGCCAGCTCTCTCTGCAGACCCTTTTTATTCATACCCTTTTTGCGGCGGAAATTAGAGGCGTCATAATTGGCATAAATCATCGGATCCGTCGCCGGATTATATTTGTCATAGTCAATCCCGTTGACGATACCGGTGAGAGAAGCGCTCCTGGCATTGAGCAATCCGTCCAGACCCTCCCCGTAATACGGCATTTTGATCTCCTCCGCGTAGGACTCACTCACGGTAGTGATCTCATCCGCGTAGACCAGGCCGCCTTTTAGATAATTGGCATCCCCGTACGCCTCCAGCTTGTCTGGTGTGAAATAATAGCCGGACAAGCCGGTGATGTCCTGCACCGTCTGCATGTCCCAGATGCCCTGGAATTTCAGATTGTGAATGGTGATGATAGTCCGAATCCGCTGAAAGAACGGATTCTGTTGGAACGAATCCTTCAGATAAACCGGGATCAGACCCGTCTGCCAGTCGTGGCAATGGATGATGTCCGGCTGAAATCCGATCACCGGGAGACAGGACAGGACTGCTTTGCTGAAAAAGGCAAATTTTTCCATGTCCTCATATACCTTCCCATAGGGATGGTCCCCGGCGAAATAATACTCATTGTCTATAAAATAGTAGGTGATTCCCTCATACACCATCTCCATCACACCCACATACTGACTTCTCCAAGCCAGATCCATATAGAAACTGATCTTGTAGGTCATCTGGGATTTCCACTTCTCGTCAATCATCTTGTAATTGGGCAGGATCACCCGCACATCAAAGTCCTCTTTGTCAAAGCACTTCGGCAGGGATCCCACCACGTCCGCCAAACCTCCCGTCTTGACGAACGGATAACACTCAGATGCTGCAAACAATATTTTCTTCATCCTAATTTCCTCCACGGTACCACTGATTCTTCTGCTGACAGGTGTCAAGAGCCCACCAAGATCTGGATATCAACCTTCCCACAGCGCAGTCAGTCCTGGCTGTCACGGGAGTCAGGCATCCACGTATTGAAGAAAGCTTGCAAATTGCGTCACTTTTTGACAACCTGACGATGACACTATACCACAGTCCTCATGATTTGTACAACACGAAAAAGGTCGACAGCAAGTTGCCAGTATACCCTATCATACGGCTGCTTCCTGCGGTGTATTTTCCCCTATCAGCCATGAAAAAAGAGACACCTATTCTCTGGAACAGATGTCTCATTTGAAAAAAATCAGATTTTGTCCTCTTTTCCCGTCGTCACAGTTTCATGCACACATCCCAGGCATTCCAAATCACATCTTTCAGGTTTCCCCAGGCTACGCAGGTGCCCACCAGATGAATATGAGGACCTTTCGCAGCAGCGGGAGCGGGGACAAATCCGACCGCGTTGACCACGCAATCACATTTCAGATTGGTCATCTTTCCGTCTTTTCTCCGGATCGTGACCCCGTCGTCCCGAATCTCGGTAATGGTGGAATTCAGGAATACCGGCACTTTCCGGTAAGCCAGCGCATCCCGCAGGAAAGAACTGTTGGCAAGGCAGGTGCCTGGCGCTGTGATGAGATCCTTCGCCATCTCCACAATCACCGGATGTTTTCCCCGCAAAGACAGCTCATACGCGGTCTCACAGGCGGAAAGGCCCCCGCCCAGAAATACCACTCTCTCCCCGGCATCCTCCGCCAGCACATAGGAAAACGGCTTGGTCATCTCGAAACCAGGGATGGGAATCGTCTTGGGTTTGGCTCCTGTGCAGATCAAGACCTCCTCAAATTCTCCCAAAAGGCTGGATGGTTCTTCCACCCGCGTATGGAATTTAACCTCAACTCCTGCTTTTTTGATTTGCAGCTCGTACCACGCCAGCAATTTCCTGTCTGCCTCCTTAAAACTCATATCGGAGGAAGTGCGGTAAATGCCGCCCAGCTCATCCGTCTGCTCGAAAATCACCGGCTTATGTCCCCGCTGACTCAACACCAGCGCAGACTCCATCCCGGCGACGCCGCCGCCCACAATCGCCACCTTCTTTTGCCTCTTGGCAGGCACCAGCTTGTATTTCTCATGCTGCATGGTCTGAGGATTCAAGGCACAGCGGGACAGATGCATCGTGTCGTAGAGGTCCTGGGTATTGGCGGTATTTAAACTCTTGGAGAAATTGAAACAGGCATTGTGGCAATTGATACAGGGCTTGATTTCTTCCTCTCGTCCCTCCATCAATTTGGTGACCCACTTGGGATCCGTCAAATTCTGACGTGCCGTTCCCATGGCATCCAGGCGTCCCGCCGCAATCTCCTCCGCTGCTGTGGCGGGATCCATCTTGCCGGCGCAGACCACCGGTGCGCTGGTGAATTTCTTGATGTGCTCTACTTCGGTGAGATTGCAGTTTTTTGGCATATAGACCGGCGGATGCGGCCAGTACCATGCATCATAGGTGCCGTTGTCGCAGTTAAACATGGCATATCCGGCCTCCTCCAGGAAATGGATTGCCTTTTCAGATTCCTCCATGTCCCTGCCGAATTCCTCAAATTCCTCTCCCGGCACAGCGCCTTTGCCGAAATCCTTGGTCTTGGAAACCACAGAATAGCGCAGAGAAACCGGGAACTCATCGCCGCAGTAACGGTGAATGCAGCGCACGATCTCCGCCGGGAAACGGTAGCGGTTCTCAAAGCTGCCGCCGTACCGGTCCGTGCGGTGATTCATATTGGCCATCGTAAATTGATCGATCAGGTATCCCTCATGCACCGCGTGGACTTCTACTCCGTCCACCCCGGCATCCTGCAGGAGCTTCGCTGTCTTGCCGAACGCCTCGATGATCTCCTCGATCTCGTCGATGGTCAGAGCACGGCTGGTCACCTGAGGCGCCCACCTGTTAGGGAGCGGGGAAGGAGCCGCACTGAGATAATCCATATCGAGAATCGGCTTTGCCGCCGTGCCCAGTGCTTTGTTCTGCAGCATTTTCACCATCAGATCGCTGACCGCCATGGAACGCCCGAATCCTGCAGAAAGCTGCACGAACAACTTGGCTCCAGTCCTGTGAAATTTCGGCAGCCACTCCGCCAGTTCCCGGAACATCTTCTTATTGGTGTAGATCCATCGTCCGCCCAGGGTATCCCGGACACACTGCATCCCGGGCAGCACCAAACCCACATTTTCATTCGCCCGCTCCAGAATGTGATAGGCCGCCTCTTGGTCAAAATGGCATGGCTCCATCCAGCCAAAAAGGGAGGTACCGCCCATGGAGCACTGGACGATCCGGTTTTTGATCTCTACCTCCCCGATTCTCCAAGGGGTAAAGAGAGGCTCGTATTTTTTGTCCATTTTCCTGTGTGCCAAGTCTTCATCCGAAAAGTCCGGAAGAAAAAGGCGCACGTTCACCTCCTTTGGTTTTTATGATTCTTTACTTCACCAGCACGGTGCCGTCCTCCTGCACCTTGATTTTCATACCGGTCTTCACATACTCCAGAAATTCATCCCCCAATTGGTCCACCACCGGCATAGAGGCATCCGTCCACACCTCGCCGAGAATCGCGCCGGAAGCCGCCAGCGGATCAATATGTTTTGAAAAAAGCAGGCACGCCGGCTGCCGTCCCATAGAACAAGCCGTAAAGAGCACCATCCCGCCCGTGGTGGAGCCAATGGTCATCGGCAGACAAAGTGCCTTTTTGTACATAGACTGCTTATACAGATCTGAATTGTTCTGATCTCCGCATTTGACCTCTTTGTCGCCCGTCAGCAGCGCGGTCTGATAACTGGCCAGCGTATTAAAACCCTCTTTGCTCACCAATGCCTCGGCGACACAAGTACCTGCTACCACAGGGCGTCCTTTAAATTTTCTCACTTTGCCTCCTCCTTTCCGGTAATGATAGAAAGAATTTCTGCCTCCGTATAATAGCGAGCCGAAGTGTACGTCCGCAGTTTGTTAGAAGAAGTGATCACTGCCTTGCTCTTGCAGAGTGGATTATTCATATACATGAGCGGACAGATACAACTGAGCACCACACCGGTTTTCCGGAGGATGGCAGCATATTTAGTCTGCTCAAATTCCCGGATGACTGGAACCGGCGCTGTAAAGACCGTGGGGATCACTACTTGCTTCTGGCCGGTCTCCTTCAACCCCTTTACCACTGCCTTGGTCCAGTCTTTCAGCTGATTCAGCGACATGTGAGGACATCCCACAAAACAGAGCTTCGGTCTGGCGGAAGGATCTTTCCAGATCACAGGGTAGGAATTCTTCACACGCAGCAATTCGGCGTCATCAATCACATAATGCCGCGCTTCTGGTGCGATCAGGGATTCTCCAAAATCTACTGCCTCCGGCGTCAAGCCCTCTATGTGATAGAGTCCCACCGCGCCGTTGGAGGCGGTCGCGGCGCCAAAATCCTTCAGATAATCCCGGACACTGTCTGTCAATTCTGTGCCGAGCCACGGCTGCATTCCCTTTATGTAGGGAACCTCCTCCATCACCTTCATCCCGATGGCGGAACCAAGCAGCTGCGGCTCCGGTCTCTCTTTACACTTGACCTCCACTACCCAGGTGGCCTTCCGCCCCTCGTCGGTGAGCAGTCCGAATTCCGGCACGAAACCGGCAATGGAACCCATCACTTCCAGGATACCGGAATTGCGATTGCATCTGGCACCCAGAACGGAATTTGCATACACCACGGCAGAGGATTCTGCCCAGGACAGGATCTCTCCCCTCTGCGGCACATTGCCCACTTCCTTCAAATAACAGGCACAGGTGTAGGAATCCTCATTCAGGATTCCCATCTCCCGCATCTGCTGTTCAAATCGTTCCTGCTGGGTATACATGAATTTCTGAAAAACTAAATTTTCCAGGAAGGACGCCGGGACGTTCTTATCCAATGGCCTGGGATCTGCCGTAAATTTCTGAGATTCCGGCAGATCACCGCAGAGCAGTGCGTCATACAGATCATATACGGGCTTCATCACGCCCAGCCCGAAGCTGATCACGGTGTGACCGTATTGGCTGGTCACCGGCACCATCCGGGTCGCGCCGAATGTCTCTCCATACATGACCAGCGTTTTGACTACTTTCGCCATCACTTCCCCCTTTTTGCCGTCCAAAAGGGCTTGCTGTTCTTCTGTTAGGTACATACCATCACCTCCGTCTCAGAATTTTCGAAGATTATACCTTATTTCTTCTGACAAGTCCAGGTAATTTCACTTGATATAAGGACGGATGTGTTGCCTTTATCCAAGCCGAGTTTGATACACAATCGGGTAGGAAAGATTTTTTCTCTCTGTTCACCACACGGTGCGCGAACTGGGCAGCAGGTATGCTGCGCAAGTATGCTGGGCAGGTATTCTGCGCAGCTATTTTCCTCGTGCGGGTCTGCAAATCTCCATGCCCCA
>CAZROZ010000004.1:11811-14799 GCA_964601745.1 uncultured Lachnospiraceae bacterium
CAGGTATTCTGCGCAGCTATTTTCCTCGTGCGGGTCTGCAAATCTCCATGCCCCACATATGGGACACCACCATAAATGAAAGCCGGGCGAAAGTTTGCCTCTCGTCCGGCTTTCACGTCTGTCATTTCCAACAATCCGTGGTCATTCATTCAAGGTGATCTCCTCGCTTATTCTTCATTCGGCTGCTCACCCAGCGTCACCTTCACCGTCTGCTCCCGATATTCTCCTCCAGAGAGACGGTAAAATGTCACCTGTACCTGATCGCCTGGAACGAGTCTGCTGAGGACATTGGAGAGCTCCTGCCCAGTGGAAATCTCCTGTCCCTCCATCGACACGATGATGTCGCCCACCTGCAGTCCAGCTCGATCCGCGGGGGAAGCTTTCTTCACCTCACTGACATAGACACCCAGCGGCATCCGAAACCGCTCCGCGTATATCTCATTCACATCATAGGGCACAATTCCCAGATAGGCACGATGCTCCTCCGGCACTTCATCGTTCATCAACTGGGTAATGATAGGAATGGCCTTGCTGATGGGAATGGCAAATCCCATGCCTTCTACATCTGTGTCGCTGTATTTCGCGGAGTTAATCCCTATGACTTCTCCCCTACAATTTAAGAGTGCGCCGCCGCTGTTGCCGGGATTGATCGCCGCATCTGTCTGAATCAATTCCATAGAAAAGTCTTCGTTGGACACCATGCGATTCAACGCACTGATATACCCCACCGTCGTCGTCTGACCATAGCCCAGCGCATTCCCGTAAGCGATCGCCATTTCACCCACTTCTAGAGTATCGGAATCTCCCAGCGTCGCGATACGCACATAAGACAGAGTCTCTTCTGGAATATCCTCCATCTTGACAGAAACCACTGCCAGATCGTAATTGGAGCTGGCTCCCTTTACAGCGGCTTCCACCGTCTCGTCGTCTCCGAACGTCACTTCCATGCTCGTGGCATCTTCCACAACGTGGTTATTGGTGACGATCAAGACCTCGCTGCTGTTTTGTCCGATGATAATGCCGGATCCCGCGCCTCTTCCCTCCTGCCGATAAACGCGTCCGTGATATTCATATTCCTGCACGATATCACAAGTGATGGCAACGATGGCCGGGGAAACATTTTTCACCACCTGAGACACATCCGTGAGAGAGGTGTCCCCCTGATAGGTCACTGGTGATGTGGCAACCTGTACGGAGAGATCCGAGGTCGTCTCATTTTCCGCAAGCATTTCTGTGGCATCTTTCTGTTGCACACCTTGCTTGTCTCTGGACACCATACCGATTACAATGCCGCCGGTAAGAAGGACTGCCAGAATAAGGGCGAGAACCTGCACCATAAAACGCTTCTTTTTGCGCTTCTCCTTCTTTTGCGTATCAGGATCGTAGCTTTGATACTGTTGATACGTATACTGGTCGTTTTGCCCGTTCCGGCTGCTGTTATAAGGATCGTATTGATTGCTGTTCATTTCACTTACTCCTTTCCACGGATAAGTGGCTTCTCTTTGTTTACAGCCGAAACTTTACCAGACATTTTTGAAGAATCTGTGATTCCTCTGTGATAGATTTGTCAAAATCTTCTAATCATCCGAGTAAACTCTCATGCCCCACATATGGGGCACTGCCCATGAATGAAAGCCATGGATTCGCAATCCGGGCTATCGCCCTACTTGCTCATACGGTTTAGCGTCGCTAATGTCCATGCGGATTGGCCTGCGAGCAGTCCATCCGCCTGTCCATTGCGACTGGGCTTTCAAAGTAATTCCCCAGCACGCGGAAATCATCTGCCTCCGCCTGCATTCCCCGCAGGGCGTTTTGCACGCCGGCAGACTGAAGATTTCCCTCAAAATCAATGAAGAATCGATACTCAAACGGTTTTCCCGGCAGGGGACGGGACTCGATTTTGGTCATATTTAAATCATTATAAATGATATGGGAAAGAATATTGTACAGACTTCCCTGTTGATGGGGCAAGGACAGACTCAGACTGATCAAATTAGCGTCCTCCCGATAAATTTTTCTGGGGGAAACCACGATAAAGCGCGTGGCATTGGTCTGCTCGTCATTGATTTTTTCCGCCAGGACCTGCAGCCCGTAGACCTGGGCCGCCCGCACCGAGGCTATCGCCGCCTGCGCGGGATCCTGATCTTCCCGCACCTTCTGTGCTGCCGCAGCGGTACTGCTGAAAATCTCCTGTTTCATCTCCGGATGAGCATTCAGGAACGTCTCGCACTGAAGAAATCCCTGGGCATGAGAATATACCGTGCGGATATCCTCCATCGCAGCGCCGGGACATCCCACCAGCGCCTGCTCAATTTTGATAATGTGCTGCCCCACAATGACATGATCATATTCCGCCAATAGATCATAAGGCTCATCCAGACCGCCAGTAGAAGAATTTTCAATGGGCAAAATGCCATAATCCGCCTCTCCCTGTTTCACCGCCTCCATGATCCCGCGGAAAGTGGGAACGCCGAAGCTTTTCACATTCTGTCCGAAAATTTCCTCCATGGCCTGCTGGGTATAGCTGCCCGGCGCACCAAAAAATGCAATCACGGAATGCTCACTCATAGGCAGTGCGGGGACCGGGCTGAAATCAGAAAATTCCTCCGCCTCCTGAAACATCGCATACTGCAGTTTTCTGCTGATGGAAATCACCTGGGTGAATACCTCCCGCAGGGCTTTGCGGGTAAATTCATTGCCGGCGCATGATTCTATCTCCGCCAGTTTTTGATCCTCCCGCTCTTTGTCGTATACTTTCTTTCCGTTTTTGATCTTGTAGGCAGCCACTTCCCGGGACACCTGCATCCGCTGTTCCAGTAGCTGCGCCAGCTGACGGTCAATCACATCAATCTGATTTCTGCACTCTGTAAGATCCACGCCATTTCCTCCTGCCTGCCAGGGACTGTGAAAAGTTCCTTCTCTTTCTCGCAGCTAGCAAATTATCTTTTTTCCTCCGCTGCATCTTATTTGTCGTTGCTCTCCTCTGAT
>CAZROZ010000004.1:14809-22519 GCA_964601745.1 uncultured Lachnospiraceae bacterium
CCGCAGCATTTCCCCCGGCGTCTTGCCCGTCACGGGATGATGCCACCAAGGAATCAAATCCTGCAGCGGCTCTAACACAAAAGCACGTTTCTGCAGGTAGGGATGCGGCAAAATCAAATCCGCACTGTCCATCACCCTGTCTTCATAAAAAAGCAAATCCAGATCCAGTGTGCGCGGCCCCCAGTGAATGGTCCGCTCCCGCCCCTCTTTCGCCTCGATAGAGAGCAAAAAACGCAGCAGCTGTTCCGGTTCTTGATAAGTCTCACACACAATCGCGCTGTTGCAGAACGTGTCTTGCTCCTGATTCCCCCAGGGAGCCGTCTCCCGAAATGGGGCGACTTTGATCTCTCGCACACTGGGAGCCGCCTGCAGTGCGGCAATCGCATGCGCCAGATGTGCCTTTTTGTCTCCCATATTGCTGCCCAGCCCGATGCCGCATCGGTGCCATCCCCGCGAGATGCACACGCTGATCATGCCAAAAGGATACGACACCGGCGCGGAGGGTTTCTTGATCTCAAGGGTGACCTGCCTCACCAGAGGAAACCGATCCAGAATACTCTCCGCCGTCACCTGAGCGGCTCGCTCCAGCAATGCAAACGGGCGTTCTTTCATTTTCTCTGTGATCAGCCTGCACACATGGCCGTAGTGAACCGTATCCGTCAATACGTCACTCGCTCCCGCCTGCCAAAGGTCCAATTCCAACACAGCACTGACCAGGAAATGCTGTCCCAGCACCTGCTCTTCCGGATTTGCACCGTGATAGGCAAATACGTCCAGATCTGTGATTTGAATCCGATCCGTCATCAAGTTTTCTCCCCTTCTGTATGAGTTATCTCCGCACCGTCGGAAATTCAATTCGTCTTATCCCGCATTCCATAGAATTCAGCTTATCCATAGAATTCAGCTTATCCCGCATCCTGAATTTTATCTTATTATCCCGCTTCCCGCACCGCTTGGAGCATCCGCAGCAGCCTCACATTTTTCTCGACATCATGGACACGAACCATCCGCACACCGGCTTGTTCCGCCAAAGCCGTCACGGCAAGGGTTCCCTCCTCCCGCTGATCAACGGGTAGATCCAGCGTCTTCCCGATGACAGATTTGCGGGAAGCCCCCACCAGGATCGGATACGGCAGGGCGGTCAGTTCCGCCAGATGTGCCAGCACCTTCAGATTTTGTTCCACTGTCTTGCCAAATCCAATACCCGGATCCAGCAGAATTTTGCCGGACGAAATACCTGCCTCCTCCGCCATCCTGGCGCTTTCCAGCAGACTTTGCGTCACCTGACCCATCAGATCCGTGTAAGAGGTCCCCTCCTGATTGTGCATCAGACAGACGGACACATGAAATTCAGACGAGAGGCGGAGCAGAGATGGCTCTCGTTTTCCACCCCAGATGTCATTGATCAGATCCACACCCAAAGGCAGCGCAGCCTCCGCCACTTCCGGCTTGGTGGTATCAAGAGAAATCAGAACTGGAAAATGCGCATGGATTTCCTCTAGAATCGGAAGCACCCGTTCCATCTCCTCATCGGCACTGACCGGCGTAAAACCAGGTCTGGTGGACTCTCCTCCGATATCGATCACATCCACACCAGCATGGATCATCGCTTCCGCCTGGGCAAGAGCGGCGTCCCTCTCCCGGTAGGATCCGCCGTCAGAGAAGGAATCTGGTGTGACATTCAAGATCCCCATCACGTAGGTGCGCCCGGGCTGAAAAATCCGGTCTCTGATTTGAAACATCTCATTCATTGCGATTCCTCCTTGACTGTGCCAGGAACGGCATCGGGACGCACGTTCTCTCCTTTGCAGCAAGATACGGCATGGAGATCGACCCCCGCTTCCGCAGCACTGGGAAAGGCAGTGTGGTCCGCGTCCTTCCCGGATTCGCAGTCAAAATCTATCCCCGCCACTCCGCGCAAAAGAGCAATCGTTCTACCTAGGAGAGCGGGATCTTCCTCGAATTTCCCATGGCACGCATAGGTGACGGTCTTCGTTCCAGGCTTTTTCACACCCCGCATTGACATGCACAGATGCTCCGCTTCCACCACAACCAGCACCCCCTGGGGTGACAGTTCCCGGAAAACGGCATCCGCGATCTGGGCTGTCATCTGCTCCTGGATCTGGGGACGCCTGGCATACAATTCCACTGTGCGGGCAAGCTTGGAGAGCCCCACCACCCGATCCTCCGGCAGATAGGCAACGTGACACACCCCGAAAAACGGCAGCAGGTGGTGCTCACACACAGAGTAAAAAGAAATTCCCCTCTCCAGCACCATTCCAACGGGAGTCACGGCAAATGTTTTATGCAGATACTCTCCCGGATCCCGGCCGAGCCCGCAGAAAAGTTCCTCACACATTCTGCTGACCCGCTGAGGTGTTTCCACCAATCCCTCCCGGTTCGGGTCTTCTCCGATTCCTTCTAAAAAAAGACGCACGGAGGCCTCAATTTTTTCCTTGTCCATTTCCTTGTTTTCCCCCTACAATCAACCACTTTTATCAAATCATACTGACGCCGCGACAGAAAATATCTTCCTGTCCCGGATCCTCTACTTTTCTAAAAGATTCTCTGCAAAAGAAAAAAAATCAACAATTTCCACAGCTCCCGCCGGACCCTTTTACCTCAAATCTCTCTGAAAAGAGAGGGATCCCGCCGCCAGGATCACCCGGTCGATGGGTCGCTGATTCTCTCTTTGCTCTGCCGGCACCTCTTTATCCGATTCCATGAACTGCACTCTCGCATCGGATTTCGCCATGCGCATCGCCGAAAGGGCATCCCTGCAGACCAGCGCCTGATAACCCAGCTTTCTCCCAATCTGAGCCAATTCTTCCGCTGGCATGGCGCGATCCGTGTGAGTGGTAAAAGCGTACAGACGGTCACACCTAGCACGCAGAATCTGTAAAACCCGCGCACAGTCCTTATCCCGGAACATCCCCATGACCAGAGACACCGGGCGCTGCGGGACATAATCATTTAGCGCATGAACCAAAACTTCCGCTGCACCGGGATTATGGGCACCATCTGCAATTACATCCGGATTTTCAGAAAGCAATTCAAATCTTCCAGGCCAGGAGAGGTCCCGCAGTATCTCTCGATGAATGGAAAGGCCCAGCACATCCATAGCGGTAAAAGCCAGCAGCGCATTTTCTACCTGATGCGCTCCGGCAAGCCCCAGCGTCACCCGCTCTCCTTTGAAAGTAAACGCCAGGAAAAATCTCCGATTCTGCCTAAAAAAGTCGACATCCTCCGCGCTTCCGACATGATATACCGGTGCGGAAAGTTCCCTTGCCCGCCCCTCAATCACCTGCGCCGCCTCCGGTTCCTGTCGTCCTATGACTACTGGAACGCCCTGTTTAATAATCCCGGCCTTCTCCCCCGCAATAGCGGCAAGCGTATCTCCCAGGACCCGGGTGTGGTCCAGACTGATGGAAGTCAGAATGCAGCAGACCGGGTGGGTAATGAAATTGGTGGCATCCAGGCGTCCTCCCATCCCCGTCTCTATCACGGCATACTGGCATTTATTTCTGGCAAAAAAAACGAATGCCATCGCAGTCTGCGCCTCAAACTCGGTGGGGGTCACCCCGGCTTTTTCAGCGGCAGCGCAGACCACTTGTCCCGCCTCCTCCCATTCTACCGGGGAGATCAGGCGATTCTCCATCCCGTCCTGCAGCTGGATGATTTCCCTCTCCTCCAGCACAGCCGGGGAGAGGTACCGCCCCGTCCGAAACCCTGCCGCGCCCAAGAGTGCCGTGAGTATGGTGCCGACGGACCCCTTTCCGTTGGTACCGGCAATGTGAATCAGCGAAATGTCCTCCTCCGGGTGTCCCAGCGCATCCATCAGCTGTCGCATCGTATCAAGTCCCAGCACCATCCCTGCCTGCCTGCACCGGGCCAAAAATTCGTCTGTCGTCATATCCCATTCCTCCGGCAAAAATTCGTCTGCTCCTGGTTTTTCTACGCAAAGAGAAGGAAAGAGCCCCCCTCCCTTTGATCGACTCCTCATTAGAATTTATAAGCACAATCCATCTTCCTCCTCATCTAACTAATGATATTTTCATTATAAAAGAGGAAAAGAAACATACCAACCATAAAAAAATTTAAAAAAACATCCAAATCGCAGAAAAAAAGTATGACAACTAGAAAAAAATCTGCTATACTAGCCATGGCAACGGACAGCCAAAAACTCTGATCTATTTGGGGATGGATCAGACTGCCGATTTGAAAATGACGGACTCTCTTCTGAAAATTCCCTCCCTGCCGTTAGGCAAAAAAGAGCGGAATTCCTCGAGGAGTCCCCTCCATAGTCGAGCGGAACCCACGCTTTCCCCGCAAAATATCTGGATTCGGCGCGATCCAGGAGAGAAAGGAAACTTCCATGACTGAGTGCAAGGGAATCATATTTGATATGGACGGTGTGATCATCGACAGTGAGCCGCTTCATGCCAAAGCCCATATCGAAGCATTGCGGGAATTGGGGATTGAGCTGGATCCAAATTATGTATATGAGCACTTCATCGGCTGCACCCCGAAGGCGGTGATGAACGACCTGAAGGAGAAGTATCATCTCAATCTGTCCATCAAAGAGATGGAAGCGCTGAACAAACGTTACCTGAGAAAGATATATAAAGAGGAGGGATATCCGCCCATTCCGCATACCAAGGAACTGCTGGAAAGCATCAAAGAAGCCGGCCTTTTGACGGCGCTGGCCTCCTCCTCGCCCCCTTCCAGGGTACATCAAGTCTTGAAGAGTCTGGGACTGGCCTCCTATTTCGATGTGGTTCTGGGTGGCACCGACGCCGCTCGCTCCAAACCGGCTCCTGACATTTTCCTGGAAGCGGCGAAGAAATTATCACTATCTCCTAACGAGTGTGTCGTGATTGAGGACTCGCACAACGGGGTACTCGCCGGTGTCGCGGCCGGCATGACCGTGATCGGTTTCCTCAACCCGCACTCCGGCAACCAGGATCTGCGCAAGGCGGACGTGCTGATCGACAGCTTCTCCAATATCGATGCTGCGTTCTTGATCCGGGAATTCAACCGGCACAACGGCATCCCCATCACCATCGCCGTCACCAAGCGGCTCTTCATCCGGGAATTGACTGCGGACGATCTGCCCGCCATCACTGATCTCTATGATGAGCCGGGCATTGAGGATGTGGTGGATCCTCTGCCAAAAGAGGAAGAGGAACGCAGCCACTGGCACCGGGCCTACATCAAGGAAGTTTACGGCTTCTACGGTTATGGCCTTTGGGGTGTCTATCTGCGGGAAAATAACCGCCTGATCGGGTTGTGCGGTTTCACCCAGGAGATGATTGAGGATCAGCCGGAGATGGAACTGTCCTATCTGATCCACCGCGACTTTCGCCGCAGAGGATATGCCCTGGAAGCCTTGAACGCTGTAATGGCCTTCGGCAGACAGGAATTGTCTCTGGACCGGTTCGTCGCCCTGATTCTGCCCTACAATCTGCCCTCGATCCGCCTGGCTGAGCGGGTCGGCATGACCCGGGAGAAATCTGTCACTGTCCGGGAAAGAAAATATGACCTGTATGTGATTGACGATCGGCGGACAGCAGCCGCGAGGCAGGTAAAGGATATGCTGAGCTTTTCCTCACCTTCCTATCGGATTCTCTATCCGGAGAGAGTGGAAAAAGAGCGCTCTGCTCACCCGTCCAAAATATCCAATACCGGGCATCGCAGAAAGGAATCTGTCGTTAACGATTGAACCCTTGTTCCCCTATCCCCACCAGGGAACCCCAAGATAGCTTCCTATTCTCATCATGGAATCTCCCGTGCAGATCACCGCTGGAAAGACGCCCGCGGGAGCAAACAGGGAAAAGATCCACTCATAACCCAGATCCGGCACAAAACTTGCCGCGCTCGGCACACAGTACCGCAGGATACCCGCTGCCGACCAAAGAATCGCCGCGATCAGCAAAATCCGTAAGACGATCATGAGAAATTTCCGCATTGGTTTTTTCTTTTGTACCGTCTTTTTTCTTTCTTTTTCTTCTATCTCAGTATCTCTGTCACCCTGAGCGGGCAGAGTCACCTTCTCCCCGTCACCTTGAGCGGGCGGAGCCACCTTCCCCCCGTCACCTTGAGCGGGCAGAGTCACCTTCTCCCCGTCATCTTGAACTGACGGAGCCACCTTCTCCCTGTCACCCTGAGCGGGCGGAGTCACCTTTGCCACAGAGATCGAAGGCTGCTCGTTCGCTTCCTCAGAAATTTCTGATTTTGTATCTGTCTCCTCTTTTATCGCCCCAGGCTCCGTCTCGGCTGCTTCCCCCGCTGCATGCGTTTCCTCTTGAGAGACAGGGGCTGATGCTTCTGGTCCATCATGGATAGTTTCTTCCTGTGCCGCACTACTCTCTGCTAGTACTTGTACTTGAAGACTTTCCTCTTCCGCACAGTTCATCGCCTGCTCTTCGGGACTTTTCTCCTCCGGACGCACTTCAGGCTCCTGAAGATTTCCCTCTTTGGCTGTCTCCGCCTGACCTTCTAGATTCCTGGCGGCTTTTTCCTCCACCCCATCGTTTTGCGCATGGTCTTCCAGCATCTCCTCCGGAGGAAATTGTTCCAGGACAGGCTCCTCATCTTCCAGATCTTCCAGGAATTTTCCGCTGCTCAGCATGCGCTCCTGCCGCAGCAGTCCCCTCCTGCGGCGCACAATCTCCAGCGCATCCTCTCGCGCCAGCCAGAGCAGCCAGGGCTCCAGCACTCCCGGATTTGCCCCGTTGCCCAGCAATTGAAACGCACTCCGCATGGTCAAATGCGCACAAGCCGCGGCCTCCTCCGGATCCCGAAGCACTTCCAGCGCCATCTTTTCCACTTTCGGCTCATATTCTCTAAAAAAAGATTGATAAATCTCCTGATTGTCTTCCTTTGCGCCTGCGATCAGTTCTCTCAATTCCACGCCGATCTCTCCCCTCTATCCGATTGAAACAGCTCTACTTTCCGTCTTTGAAAAAATCGGCTGAGCCTCTTTCCCGCTCTCTCCCCAAGCGAAAGTTGCCTCTCCTGACTCTCTTGAAACGCCTTAGATAGCAGTTCGTCAGCTTCCTGGTTCGCCTTGAAAATGATTTCGTCCGCCTGTTTTCTCGCGTCCTCCATCTCTCGCGCGGCATCCTCCTGCAGACTCTTTTGCAGGCGTTTGGCCCGCTCCATCCCCTGCTCTGCCTTCCTTTCCCGGACAAGGAGTTCCGCTTTTTGCCGCTCCAATGCCTCCCTCTGCGCTGCCTCCTCCTGTTCTCTTACCAGTTGGATGCGTGCTTTCTCTCTTTCTTGCTCCGCGTCAGCTTGCCGCTCCTGCCTCATAGATTGAAGTTCCCGCTCCTGCTCTGCCCGTCTGCGAATCATCTTGGCTGTGGTCCGCTCCATCTCCTGAATCTGCCGTTCATATTCCGCGCGGCGATTCTCCCACGCCTTTCTGTCCTCTTCAAAACGCGCCTGCTCCGCCTCAAACTGCTCCCGTTCTTTGGCGAATTGGTCCCGTTCCTGGGAGAATTGCTCCCGCTCCTTGGCAAATTGATCCCGCTCTGAGGAAAAGGAAGCTTCCTTTGCAGTAAAGCACTCCCGCTCTTTGTGAAACGCTTCTTCCTCCATTTCGAAGCGCTCCCGCTCTTTCGCAAAATTCGCCTCCTCCCTGGAAAAACGTTCCCGTTCTTCCCTGAAGGCATCTTTTTCCCGTTCAAACCATTCCCGGTCCGCGGC
>CAZROZ010000004.1:22619-24066 GCA_964601745.1 uncultured Lachnospiraceae bacterium
CGATCCCGCTCCTTCGCAAAATCCGCCTCCGCTCCGGCAAAGCGCTCCCGCTCCTTGGCGAAATTCGCCTCCTCCCCGGCAAAACGCTCCTGTTCCGTCTCAAACGCCTGCAGCCGGTTTCCAGCCATCTCGCAGGACTTCTTGTAAAGTTCCTGGAACCGGCGCTGGTTTAAGTCGGCATTGTGATAGGCCTGCTTCATCTTGATGATCTCGTCGGTATAGAGCTTTTTGCTCTCCTCCTGCTTTGCCTCCTCCTGGCGCAGATACTCCTCCACCTGGCTGCGATCATACCCGCCAAACCATTTCCGTTTGAATTTCTTGGCGTCTTGCTCTTTCATATTTCGTGTCCTGCTCTTTCATACGAATTTTGCTCTTTCATACGAATTTTCTTTCATACGAATTCTCTTTCATACGAATTTTCTTTCATACGAATTCTCTTTCTTACGAATTTCATACGAATTTCGAATTTCCTATTCTTCCTATTCCTCCACCGGATCAAAGGTAAACGTAAAACACGTGCCCTTGCCCACTTCGCTCTCCACCTGAATCTCGCAGCCGTGCTTGATGGCGATCTGTTTGGCAATCGCCAGGCCAAGACCGGATCCCTTGGCATTTTGGCGCAGCTTTGATTTATAAAATTTGTCAAAAATCAGATCGATATCCTGAGGAGGAATGCCCACTCCCTCATCCCGGATGGACACCTTCACCTTCTGTGCCCGCTCCAGGGTAATGAAAATTCGTCCGCCTGGGTTGGAAAATTTGATAGCATTATCCAAAATCACGAGAAACATCTGCCGGAGCCGCCCGTAATCTCCGGAGATCAGCACATACTCCTCCCGGTGCTCAAAGGTCAGCGTCAACTGTTTGTCCTGACACAGCATCTGAGCGCTCTCCTCCAGTTCCTCCAGCAGATCCACCAGATCCAGGGTCTCTTTTTCAATTTGAAAATCAGGATTCTGCATCTTGGAGAGCAATAACAGATCTCCCACCAGACGCTCCATACTCTGGCACTCGTTCAACATCCGCTCATAGTAGAGCTGAATCTTGTCCGGATCGGTCACCATGCCATCCGCCAGCGTCTCTGTATACCCTCGTATCACCGTGATGGGAGTTCGAAGCTCGTGGGAGACATTGGCGAAAAAGTCCATCCTGGTCTGCTCCAGATTTTTGCGCTCTACATCCAGCACCGAGAGCTGACTGGCCAGCACATCCATGGCGCGTCCCAATTCTCCCAGCTCATCCTTTCGATCCAGGTGAATGGAGGTAGTGTAATCTCCCGCCGCCAGACGATCCGCAGCCTCCTGCAACTGCACAATCGGCCTTGTCAAGCGATTGGAAAAGAGCAATGCCAGCAAAAAGGCCACACCAAGACCTATCACGCAGGCCACCAGAATAAACTCCATGCTGTTGGCCACCACACTGCGATATCCTTCCACCGAGCGATTCG
>CAZROZ010000004.1:24091-25002 GCA_964601745.1 uncultured Lachnospiraceae bacterium
CACAGCGCCGATCACTCTTCCATCCTCGGCAAAGATCGGAACCGCCATGGTCATCATCGGCTCCAAAAACAGGTTGTCAGATGTAGTGGTCACATAACCTGCTCTGCCGGAAAAGGCATCCTGAATCACCTTGGATGTCATCTCGTCCATGGAGATATCTTGCAATTTAATATTCTCATATCGCCCGGGCATGCCATCCTCTCTGCCAGTGGACAAAATCCAAATGTCAGCGGAGGTAAACGTGTCCAAGATCTCCAGATAAGAAGAATACCCGTGGGTAGAATCATCCTGTACGAATTCACCGACCCGATCCGCCACCCCGCGGGCAGTCCGTCCCAGATCCAAGGCATAGGTATCCGTGGTATTATTTTGAAACATAATAAGAAAACACAAGCCTACCGCCACCACCGCAATCAACACGGTAATGACAAAGTAGCGGTAGACCTGTAAAATCATGCGATGAAAAAACGGTACTTTCCTAGTTTTCTTGGATTTCAAATTTATAACCCACTCCCCAAATCGTCTTGATGCTCCACTCGGGATGCGGTTCTTTCGCCAATTTAGACCGCAGCCGCTTGATGTGAGAATCCACGGTGCGATTATCGCCATAATAATCAAAGCCCCAGAGGCTGTCCAGCAGATTGTCCCTGGTGTAAACTTTATTGGGATTCCCCGCAAGAATCCACATGGTCTCAATCTCTTTCTTGGTCAAATCCACCTTTTTCCCGTGGATGCGCAAGGTGTACTCGTCCAGATTAATGCTGAGCCCCGCCACCTCCAGGTATTGATCTCTGCGCTTGTCATCCGTGGGATTCGCCCGGCGCATCACCGCCCGCACCCTGGCCATGACTTCACTGGGGCTGAACGGCTTCACAATGTAATCGTCCGCGCCGATGTCCAGACCCATGATC
>CAZROZ010000005.1:0-2598 GCA_964601745.1 uncultured Lachnospiraceae bacterium
TTTTCACTTTTGCAGCCACATTTCTTGCCAGGTTCTCCAGTGTCGCTTTCCGTCTCTACCTATAATTTTCGGTATCCAGTTTTACCTTTGTGTAAGTCTCAGCATCTCTATTTACCACGAGACTGCACAGATACTGGAGCGCATCCAGAGTCTGTCCCCTCTTACCAATAAGAATTCCAAGATTATCTCCCTTGATTTCAATGGACAGGACATTCTCTTCTTCCTCTTTTTTCAGGATAATTTCACCATCCACACCCATCTGATTTATGACTTTCTTTAAAAAAGTCGCAACATCGTCTCTGGTTTCAATTTTCTTAACCCGGATCTTGGCTTCTTTTTTAAACAATCCGATAAACCCGGAAGACTCCCGCTCCAATACTTCCATTTCCACCTGATCGCTGGTCACACCTAGCTCTTCCAGAGCATCATAAAAAGCATCATCTACTGTTTTGCCACTATATTCTTTCCATTCTTCCATGGTTTCAACTATTCCTCCTTATTTCGCTGATCCAATAAATGCGCATAAGATGCGATCCCTCCGGGCGTTATTTTTTCTTCCCCTGTCTTCTTCCCGGCAGTGCTCTGCGCCCGCGAATTCTTTCCCTGATTGTTATTTGTGAGTTTCTCTTGCGAATCAGCTGCATGCGCATATGTAGAAATCGTACTGGTTCTCTGTTTGGAATATGCCTCGATAGCGCCAGCCTGTTCTTTTCGTTTTTCCTGTTTCTTCTCTGCTTTCTCCCTGTTTTTCTCGATAATCGCATCAATATCCATATCCTTCATATGCCAATTAAAAATCAATTGTTGAACGATACGGAACAGATTTCCGACAATCCAATAAATGCCAATACCAATGGGAAGGGTAAGACAGATAAATCCGGAGAAAAGCGGCATGATCTTCATGTAAACGTTCATCGTGTCAACGGTCTTATTTTCCCCTTTTTTGGTCGTGCCGGACATGGTCGACTGCTGGACCCACTGTGTGACAATAGAGAAAATCGGAATTAATATTCCAGGAAAATGAAAACCAGGCGCCTGTACAATATTTAAACCGAACAAGAAACTGTTGATATGCATAATTTTCTCAGAATTCACAGCAATAACCTGCGCAATCGCTGGAAATTGACTCTGCAGAGAAATCCACTGCGTCTCTGTAAATTTGGACAGCACATCAATGACTTGATTCAAATTGATGGACGTCGCTTCTGCCCAATCAACGCCTTTTATTGCAATCTTTAGTGTTGTCGCGTATTCCGCTAAAATAGGAATATATCCTTCTGTCGCCTGAATCCCGGCTGCAATTGGTTCATACAGTTTATGGACTTCCGTGATGTATGCGGGAATAGCACCAATCACCGTATACATCGCAATCATGATGGGAAACGTAATCAGCAAAGGCAGACATCCACTGGTCGGCGAAATTCCATACTTGTCATAGAGTGCCTGCATCTCCATTTGCTGCTTTTGCATGGACACTTCATCTTTTTTTCCCTTATACTTTTCTTGAATCTTCTGCATCTCCGGGGCGACAAAACTCTGCACCCTGGAAGCCTTCTGAGATTTCAAATTGGACGGAACCATAAACAAATTGATGAGAACTGTAAAAGTCGCAATACAAAGAGCCACATTTTCAATACCAATCGCCGCAAACATATCGTAAATCGCGTTCAGCAAAAACCCAAGCACCTTGGCAATCGGTCCCATAAGAAATGCGTTACTTTGTGTCAAAAAAATACTGTTCAATCTTCCTCCTTACCCCTGGTACGCGCAATCATAATTAGAAGTATTTAAATATGGATATCGTTCTACAGTTATGGTACCGGGTCATATCCTCCTTTGGAAAAAGGATTACAGCGAAGCACTCTCCATACGGCTAGCAATCCCCCGTATAGAAAACCGTGCTTTTGCAATGCCTCTATGGCATACTGAGAACAGGTGGGAAAATATTTACAGCATGGCGCTCCCTTCAAAGGAGAAAGATATTTTTGATATCCCCGAATCAACCAGATAAAAACTCGTGCCATCCCTTCCTCCAATCATCTATCGGCTTTCAGATCTCTACATTAATGAAAATCTGATGATAAATGTACTAAGCAATTTAAATACTTTAATAATGATTATCATCATTAATCTAAAAATCATACCAATAAACGATGTACCGCCATTAATTGCAGCATAGCCTGTTCCATTTCTCCGAATGACTTTTCCACTGCTTCTTTTCTCGCCACAAATACGAGATCGTATCCGCTGCGAAATTCTTTCTCATGCAGACGGAAACTTTCCTTGACTAACCGTTTTATGCGGTGACGCGTCACGCTGTTTCCCACTTTTTTACTGACGGAAATACCCAGACGATTCACAGAAAGTCCATTCTCTCTGATATAAAGAACCAGCAGTCGATTGGCATGAGACCTCTTTGCTTGATACACCCGCTTGAAGTCCTCGTTCTTTTTCAGTCCTGTCATTTTCTGCCAATAACTCCAATCCGGCTGCTCATCCCATAACGCTATGTCACTCTAAAACCTCATTCTTCAAGAAAAATTATTGCATCCTTTTGTGATGAGGAGGGCATTCTAATATTGAATATTAAAGCATGAA
>CAZROZ010000005.1:2698-20718 GCA_964601745.1 uncultured Lachnospiraceae bacterium
TATAGCATTTCATGTTATAGGTAACGGCATGATCAATCTCCCTTTGGCTTTAATGAATTTTACGTTTTTATTGTCAATTGACAGTCCCAAAGTGAAATTTTTAATGTCGTTAACTATAACTTCACGCAGAAATTTTCTTTCTGCCTTTTGCTCTCCTTCTGGAGAGAACCTTTCTGCCATCCGCAGTCAGCATTCTTCTGCGAAATCCATGTACTCTCGCTCTGGACTTTTTCTTCGGCTGAAATGTCATCTTCATCTCTCACTACACCTCCTTCTTTTCATTACTGGAATCCACCCTATCTTGGTATCTCCCGCCTTTTTCAAACGATATCGCGCCTTATTCTACTATCCTTTCTCTGTTTCGTCAAGGATGGAAAATACGGACAAAATCCCATCTTTCTCTCTAAAAAGATAATTTTTTTCTTCTCTGCCAACCGCCTATCTGCCGTCCCCTTCTCCTCCTATACCGTGATTTTTCTGTGGCATTTTTTAGAATTTTCAGGTATAATAACCCTGTTTATGGAGGAAGAATTTTTTCGACAGAGGATGAAAAATATCTTTTCAAAAAGTCTTATTTGAAAACTCTTTTTCATCTTTTTTCACATAAAAGTGGTGAAGAAAATGGATAATAATAAAGAGGCCGTTTTGGCAAAATGGGAGGAAATTAAAGAAACCTGCCGTGCAGAATACGATATCATTGATATCAGTTACAATATTTGGATTCGTCCTCTGACAATTTATGATGTGATTGATCATACCATTTATGTGGTTTTTCAGGATAAACAAATCGGACAGAGCGGTGCCGCCATCTTAGAGAAAAAATATGGTGCCTCTTTGACCACTGTGGCATGTCAGATTCTAGGGGAGGACTATCATTTGGTCTTCATTCCACAGAGTGAGGCATTCTCCCGGGTCAAAGAGCAGACAGCCAAGACACCCACTCCCGCTCTTCACCCGGTAGAGAGAACTTCTTACGACGGCACCAGACTGAATCCACGATATACCTTCGACACCTTTGTAGTGGGCAATAATAACAGTCTGGCTCACGCAGCGGCTCTGGCGGTGGCGGAAGCACCTGGGGTCTATTATAACCCGCTTTTTATCTACGGCGGCGTCGGATTGGGGAAGACCCACTTGATGCAGTCCATAGCGCACTTTGTCCTGGAACAAAATCCTTCCTTCAAAGTCCAATATGTCACCAGTGAACGCTTCACCAATGAGCTGATTGAGGCCATCCGCAACGAAAATTCCGCCGCGGTGGATTTTCGCAATCGCTACCGGAATGTAGATATGCTTTTAATTGATGATATTCAATTTATAATTGGAAAAGAACGCACACAGGAGGAATTTTTCCATACCTTCAACACTTTATACGAATTAAAGAAACAGATCATCATCAGCTCAGACAAACCTCCAAAGGATATCGAGACGCTGGAAGAGCGGCTGCGTTCTCGGTTTGAATGGGGACTCACAGTAGATATTCAATCTCCGGATTATGAGACCAGAATGGCTATTCTCCGCAAAAAAGAAGAGTTAGACCATTTACAGATCGATGATTCTATCCTGGAATATATCGCCTCCCATATCCAGTCCAATATCCGGGAATTAGAGGGAGCCCTCACCAAGGTAGTCGCCGCCTCCCGCCTGAAACACGAGCAGATCAGTCTTGATTTAGCAGTAGAAGCACTGCGGGATTTAATCTCTCCCAGTGAGACCATCCCAGTCACACCGGATCTGATTATTCAAACAGTTGCCGCTTATTATGACGTCCAGCCGTCAGATCTCTTGTCTTCCAAGAAGAGCAAGAATATCGCGCTTCCCCGCCAAGTCGCCATGTACCTCTGCCGGCTACACACCACGCTCTCCCTGGAAGAGGTGGGAAATGCCCTGGGTGGCAGAGATCACACCACCGTGATTCACGGTGTGGAGAAAATTGAGACTATGATAAAGACGGACCCGGCTTTTGCTAAAAATATTGAAGCTTTAAACAAAAAACTTTGTCCGGCTTCTAAAACAGAGGGATAAAACGTTTTATTAGGAACGCTACAAGACGTTTTGTTAGAATGATACGTTTGTGGAAAAACCGAGGATTTCGTGTGGATAAAACTTCAAAGATTCCGTAGAAAAGTCAGGGGAATTTTTGTTGATTTCTTGGGGAATTTTTGTGAAATCATTTTTATTCACAATCATCCACACGAAATACAAGACATTCCACAGAAAAACGAACCATTTGTCCATACGTACTTTTCCTTTTCCTGTAAGGGAAAAAGGGAATTTCCACATTTTCACACCGCCTATTACTACGACGATTACGAAATACTTTATTATTTTCTTTCCTATGAGAAGCAGCTTTCCATAGGAAACAGAAAGGAGAAAGGAGTTATCTACCCATGAAGATACAGTGCGAGAGGCAAAATCTGTCTGATGCATTGATGATCACCTCCCGGGCAGTGCCGAATCGGACACCGATGCCGATTTTGGAATGTATCGTGATTCGCACGGGGGAAAGACAGATCGAGTTACTGTCAAATGATACTAAATTGGCGATTGAATCCCGTGTAGACGGTTTGATAGATGAGATCGGTTCTATCGCAGTGAACGCCAGAGTGTTTATTGAGATCGTGAGAAAGTTGCCGGACGGAACGGTCCATATCAAGACCGATGATCATAACGTGATGACCATAGACTGTCATGATTCTCATTTCCGTATTCTGGGACTTGGCGCGGAGGAATTCCCTCGTTTCCCGAAGGTGAGACGGGATCACTCTATCACTATTTCTGAATTTACTCTGCGGGATATGATCCGGCAGACTGTATTTTCTGTCTCAGAATTAGACAGTAATCTAATCATGACTGGAGAATTATTTGAGATTAATGGGGATTCTCTGCGAATGGTTTCCCTGGATGGACACCGGATTTCCATTCGCCGCACGAGGCTGAGGGAATCTTATCCCAGCAATGAGGTGATTATCCCTGGCAAAACGCTTCTGGAGGTCAGCAGGATTCTGACCGGAGAAATGGATGAGGACGTGACGATTTATTTCACGGATAAACATATCGTCTTTGAATTTGACCAGACAATGGTTGTTTCCAGCCTCATTGAAGGAAAATTTTATAAAATAGATTCAATGTTATCTGATAATTATGAGACAAAAGTTACGCTGAATCGGCAGCAGTTTTTGGATTGCATGGAGCGAGCGTCTCTTTTGACAAAAGAGACGGATCGAAAACCGGTTATTCTTCAAATTGAGGATAGCAAGATGAATTTAAAACTTAATTCTGCCATCGGTGCGATGAATGACAGACTTTTCATTCAGCAAGAGGGGAAGGATATCACCATCGGGTTTAATCCCAGATTTTTCACGGATGTGCTGCGAGTGATTGATGATGAGACAGTGGATCTGTATCTTTTCTCCCCAAAATCCCCCTGCTTTATCAAGAATCGGGAGGAATCCTATATTTATCTGATTTTGCCGGTGAATATCAAGGCAGCAGTGTAATGGTTTAGATGAAAATTGATAAGACAAATAACAAATTTGGTTGTAAGAGGAGAAAGATGAGACAGCTTGCGATTCGTGATGAATTCATCAAATTGGGACAGAGTCTAAAATTAGCCAATCTGGTAGAAAATGGCGGGGAGGCCAAAGAAGTGATCCAGAAGGGAAATGTCCTTGTAAATGGAGAACCGGAGCGAAGAAGGGGAAGAAAATTGGTTCCTGGCGATCAGGTTTCTTACCAAGGTGCATGTTTTGAGATTGTCAGGTAATCTCCTATGACGATTCAATCACTGCAGCTGCTGGATTTTCGCAATTATGAGTCTCTCTCCCTTTCTTTTGGGGAAGGGAGAAATATTCTTTACGGAGATAACGGACAGGGAAAGACCAATCTGCTAGAAGCGATTTATCTCGCTGGAACGACCAAATCCCATCGTGGAAGCAAAGATAGAGAAATGATTCGCCTGGGCAAGGAGGAAGCACATATCCGGCTGTGGATGGAAGAAGATCGCATTTCTCACCGCATCGATCTGCATTTGAAGCAAAATAAAGCGAAAGGGGCGGCAATTGACGGACTGTCTGTTCACCGGGCGGGGGAATTGATTGGTTTTTTGAAGATTGTGTTTTTTTCACCGGAGGATTTGAATCTGTTGAAAAGAGGGCCTGGAGAACGGCGGCGATTTCTGGATATGGAATTATGTCAGCTGGATCGGGTTTATTTGAATGACTTGAGTATGTATAACCGGGCGCTGGTCCAGAGAAACCAGCTGTTGAAACAGATTTCTTTTCAACCTTCCCTGCAGGATACACTTCCTATGTGGGAGGAGCAATTGGACCGATACGGCAGCCGTTTGATTCAAAGACGGCAGGAATTTATTTCTGCGTGCAGTCAGCTGGTTACGCCCATTCATGACATGCTCTCAGGTGGAAGAGAACGGCTTATTTTGCAGTATGAGCCCAATGTGCGAGAGGAGTTTGGTCAGATACTGGCTTTATCTCGAGATCGGGATTTGATGCAGAAGCAGACGACCAGGGGACCGCATCGAGATGACATGTGTTTTTCAATTAATGATCAGGATGCCAGAAAGTATGGTTCTCAGGGACAGCAGCGGACGGCAGCTCTCTCTCTGAAAATGGCGGAGATTCAGATGGTACGTCAAAGGACCGGGAAACAGCCGATTTTACTCCTTGACGATGTCTTGTCAGAATTGGACCGAAAACGCCAGAACGCACTGATGGAAGAAATCGGATCTTTGCAGGTGATTTTGACCTGTACGGGGCTGGAGGAATTTATTTTAAACCGATCACAGGAAGAGAGTATTTTCCACGTGGCAGGCGGAAAAGTTGAAATACAGAAAGGTGGGAGTGGAGCATGAATATAGATTTAGAAAGTCCGGTTACAGAGGAATATGGCGCGGACCAGATCCAGATTCTAGAGGGTCTGGAGGCAGTGCGGAAACGTCCCGGCATGTATATTGGCAGTACTTCTTCCAGAGGATTACACCACCTGGTGTATGAGATTGTGGATAACTCTGTGGATGAAGCACTGGCCGGGTATTGCACTGCTATTTTTGTGACCATTCATCCGGATAATTCTGTCACAGTGAAAGATAATGGTAGGGGAATTCCAGTTGGAATCAACTCAAAGACGGGGCTTCCCGGGGTGGAAGTAGTATTTACGATGCTGCACGCTGGTGGCAAATTCGGCGGCGGAGGATATAAAGTGTCCGGCGGTCTGCACGGAGTGGGAGCTTCTGTGGTAAACGCGCTTTCTGTCTGGCTGGAAGTGACAGTTCACCAGGAAGGAAAAAAGTACCGGCAGCGCTATGAGCGGGGAAAAGCGGTCTCTCCCCTGGAAGAGATCGGAGAGACGGATCACACAGGTACAGATGTGACTTTTCTGCCGGATGATGAAATCTTTGAAGAAACCGTCTATGACTATGAGATATTAAAACAGCGGCTGCGGGAGATGGCCTTTTTGACCAAAGGACTCCGGATTCATCTGATAGATGAAAGGGAAGAGACACCGAGGGAAGATGTGTTCCATTATGAGGGTGGAATCAAAGAATATGTCAAATATTTAAATAAAAATAAAGATTCTCTCTATGAAGATATCATCTACTGCGAAGGACAGCGGGGGGAGGTGCTGGTGGAAGTCGCCATGCAGCACAATGATTCTTATAATGAGGGCGTCTATTCCTTCGTCAACAATATCACTACTCCAGAAGGCGGCACTCATTTGATGGGATTTCGCAGTGCGTTGACCAAGACATTTAATGATTATGCACGCAGTCAGGAATATCTGAAGAAGACAGATCAAAATTTGAGTGGGGAAGATATCCGAGAGGGATTGACCGCGATCATCAGCATCAAGTTGCCGGAACCCCAATTTGAAGGGCAGACCAAGCAGAAATTGGGAAATTCTGAGGCAAGGCCGGCGGTGGAGAGCGTTGTCTCCGAACAGCTTACTTATTATTTGGAACAAAATCCAACAGTGGCAAAAATCATCTGTGAAAAGGCCATTCTCGCCCAGCGCGCTAGAGATGCGGCCAGAAAAGCCAGGGAATTGACCAGAAGAAAGACTGCTCTGGACGGACTTAGTCTTCCCGGAAAATTGGCGGATTGTTCGGACAAAGATCCTGCCAACTGCGAGATTTATATTGTTGAGGGAGATTCCGCCGGCGGCAGCGCGAAGAGTGCCAGAGACAGAGCTACCCAGGCGATTTTGCCGCTGCGGGGGAAAATTTTGAATGTGGAAAAGTCCAGACTGGATAAAATTTTGGTGAATAACGAGATTAAGGCAATGATCACCGCGTTTGGAACCGGAATTTCGGAGGATTTTGACATTACCAAACTTCGCTATCACAAAATTATCATTATGACCGATGCGGATGTGGACGGAGCCCATATCGACACGCTGATGCTCACATTCCTATATCGATTTATGCCGGATCTGATCAAAGAGGGATATGTATATCTGGCGCAGCCACCCCTTTATAAGATAGAAAAGGGAAATTACGTCAACTATGCCTACAGTCCGGAGGAATTGAATCGTATTCTCACCGAGATCGGAAGAGACGGAAATAATAAGATCCAGCGCTATAAAGGGCTGGGAGAAATGGATGCGGATCAGCTGTGGGAGACTACCATGGATCCGAAACGTCGGGTCCTCTTGAAAGTCACCATCAACGAGGAGGAATCTTCAGAGATTGATGTGGTATTTAATACGCTGATGGGGGATAAAGTAGAGCCAAGGAGAGAATTTATCGAGGCAAATGCAAAGAATGTAAGGAACCTAGATATCTAATAAAACAGGAGGAAGTATAAAAATTTATGGATGAAACCATTTTTGATAAGATAAAAGAAGTTGATCTGCGAAAAACCATGGAGACGTCCTACATCGACTATGCCATGTCTGTCATCGCCTCCAGGGCATTGCCGGATGTGAGAGATGGGTTAAAACCGGTGCAGCGGCGGATTCTCTATGCCATGATTGAGCTGAATAACGGGCCGGATAAACCGCACCGCAAATGTGCCCGTATCGTCGGGGATACCATGGGTAAATATCATCCCCATGGCGACAGTTCCATCTATGGAGCACTGGTGAATATGGCCCAGGACTGGAATATGCGTTATCCTCTTGTGGACGGACATGGAAATTTTGGATCTGTGGATGGGGACGGCGCTGCTGCCATGCGGTACACGGAAGCCAGGCTCAGTAAAATGTCCATGGAAATGCTGGCGGATATCGGAAAAGATACGGTAGACTTTGTCCCAAATTTTGATGAGACAGAAAAAGAACCTATGGTACTGCCCTCCCGTTTTCCAAACTTGCTGGTAAATGGGACCTCCGGCATCGCAGTGGGAATGGCGACCAACATCCCCCCGCATAATCTGAGGGAAGTGGTAGATGGGGTCGTAAAGATTATCGATAATCGGGTACTGGAAAATAGAGATACGACTATAGATGAGGTCCTTTCTATCATCAAGGGACCGGATTTTCCCACGGGAGCTGTCATATTGGGAAAGGCGGGGATCAATGAGGCCTATCGCACTGGCAGAGGTAAGATTCGCGTGCGGGCGGTGACGGAGATTGAACCCATGGCCAATGGGAAAAATCGGATTGTGGTCACCGAGCTTCCCTATCTGGTCAATAAAGCTCGTCTCATTGAAAAGATTGCGGATCTGGTAAAAGAAAAGAAGATCGATGGGATCACATTGCTGCAGGATGAGTCTAACCGGCATGGCATGCGAATCTGCATTGAGCTGCGGCGGGATGTGAATGCTACGGTAGTGCTGAATCAGCTGTATAAGCATACCCAGCTGCAGGACACTTTTGGCGTCACTATGCTGGCATTGGTCAACAATGAACCTAAGGTCTTAAACCTTTTGCAGATGCTGACCTACTATCTAAAACATCAGGAAGAGGTAGTGACAAGGCGGACTAGATATGATCTGAATAAAGCGCAGGAACGGGCACATATTTTGGAAGGACTGCTCATTGCCTTAGATCACATCGACCGAGTCATTCAAATTGTGCGCGGTTCCAAAAATGGAGCGGAGGCGAAGATCCTGCTGATGGAGGAATTTGATCTCTCGGATGCCCAGTCCCAGGCAATCATTGATATGCGGTTGAGAACACTGACTGGCTTGGAGCGAGAGCGGTTGGAACAAGAATATAAAGATTTGATGGAGAAAATCGCGTATTATCAGGGCATTTTATCGGACGAAAATAAACTGCTCGGTGTCATCAAAGAGGAACTCCTGGCTATCTCTGCCAAATATGGGGACGACAGGCGCACAACGATCAGCCGGGACACCTATGATTTGGAGGACATTGATCTGATTCCTACAGAAAATGTGATCATCGCGATGACGAAACGGGGATATATCAAGCGAATGCCAGTGGATCAATTCAAGGCGCAGAATAGGGGCGGTAAGGGGATCAAGGGCATGCAGACCATTGATGATGATTTTATCGAGGAACTGCTGATGCCGACCACCCATCATAATCTGATGTTCTTCACGAATCAGGGACGTGCTTATAAGATGAAAGCATATGAGATTCCAGAGGCGTCCCGCAATTCCCGGGGAACTGCCATTGTCAATCTGCTCTCCCTGCAGCCTGAGGAGAAAGTCACGGCAATCATTCCTATTCGGGATCAAGTGGAGAGCAAATACCTTTTCATGGCGACGAAACAAGGTTTTGTAAAGAGGACGCCGATGCAGTATTTCGCGAATATGCGAAGCAGCGGACTGCTTGCGATTTCTCTGCGGGAGGGGGATGAACTCATCGGCGTGAAACCTATGGACGATGAGAGGGAGATTCTATTGATCACCAAACAGGGAATGTGTACCCGGTTTCCTGGAAAAGATGTTCGTCCGCAGGGCAGATCCGCCATGGGGGTGAGAGGAATCCGTCTGCGGCAGGACGATGAGGTCATCGGCATGCAACTGGTAGGACAGGGAGAATGCTTGTTGTTTGTGACGGAAGGCGGCTTGGGCAAGCGCACGAAAGTGTCTGATTTCCCGATTCATCACCGTGGTGGAAAAGGAATTCTCTGTTATCGTGTCACAGAAAAGACGGGACCCCTGGTAGATGTGAAATCGGTAGATGAGGGACAGGAAGTACTGCTGATGAGTACGGCAGGAATTTTAATTCGAACGAAAGTAGATCAGATTTCCGTTCTTGGCCGAAATGCGTCCGGGGTGAAAGTGATGGAGGTAAGTCCGGAGGAAAATATCGTTGTTGCCAGTATGACAAAGGTACGGGAAACCATCGAAGATATGTCCCCGGAAAACGTGTGTGACGAGGAAGATGCATTTGAGGAAGCGGAGTCCTACGAGGAAGACATAGAAGAGAGCGAGGATTCTTATAAGGATGAGGGGTCCTATGAGGAAGATTGATTCCTTGTTGACAAACTTTTAGTGCCTTGCTATAATGGGAGCGCATTTGAGGCAGCGATTCTTGATTCTTTTGTCGCTTCTTTGGATGTGTAACTGAATATCGCAGGAAGATTCAGACGAGGAGAAATACTCAAGAGGCTGAAGAGGCGCCCCTGCTAAGGGTGTAGGTCGCTAGCGCGGCGCGAGGGTTCAAATCCCTCTTTCTCCGGAACAAAAGAGAGAAGATCAAAAAACGGTTTTCTCTCTTTTTTCATTGACGAAATTAATAAAAAAGAGGAGATAAAATATGAAATTTCAAAAAATGGCAGTGATTGGTCCTACACAACTTACAGAAACCTCAAGGGAACTCCTGCGGCAGAGATATGCCAAAGAAGTCCTTTTTTATCCGGATCTTCCCCGGTCAGAACAGGAATTGGTTCAGTGGATTTCAGATAGTGATGCCTTGCTGGTTTCCCTACAGGTGCAGGTCACAAGACAGGTGATTTTTTCCTGTCAAAACCTTCGTTATATCGGGATGTGCTGCAGTCTTTATGATGAAAAAAGCGCAAATGTGGACATTCTCACCGCGAGAGAGAGGGGAATCACTGTCACCGGGATACGGGATTACGGCGATGAAGGCGTGGTGGAGTATGTGATCAGCGAGCTGGTCCAATTATTGCATGGATTTCACTATCCTCAGTGGAGAGAGAAACCTCAGGAATTGACAGGACAAAAGATCGGCATTCTCGGCATGGGGACACTGGGACACAAGATCAGCAGAGCACTGTTACTTTTTGGAGCAGAAATCTATTATTACAGCCGGTCGAGAAAAAAAGACGCGGAAGAGTGGGGCGTCACCTACCTTCCCTTAGACGAATTGATGCAGACAGTGGAAATCTGTATTGGATGTCTGAACAAAAACGCGATAATTGTGGGAGAGGAACAACTAAAATTGTATGGAAACGAGAAAATTCTGATGAATGTGGCGATTGGTCCCTTTGCCAAGACAGACGCTCTGCGGAAATGGCTTTCTTATTCTCATAATTACTATTTGTGTGATGAACTCTGGGGACTGGGAGATCCGGATTTGGCCCGTCTGCCTAATGTGTATTGTCTGCGAAAAAGCGCTGGATCCTCGCAGCAATCCATTGGCCGTTATAATCAAAAGATTTTGGAAAATCTGGAAAAATCGATAGATTGATAGGAAGTAGGGAAAAAAGTCAAAACAGAAAGAAGCAGTCCATCTCTCATCTTTTGTATTGAAAACCAAAGGTAACTATAGTAAAATGAGCCAAGTTGCCCGGAAGAAATTCGAAGGACAACCGGTCCATTTGAAATGGGATCTGCAATTTGCGTGTACGATCAAATGATAAAATCAGGGGAGGTTATTGGTCTATGAGAATCGGATTTATTACCAGTGGAGGAGATTGTCAGAGTTTAAATGCCAGCATGAGAGGCGTTGCCAAGGCAATGTATGAATGGGATCCCAAGACGGAGATTTACGGTATTCTGGAAGGATACAAGGGATTGATCTATGGCAATTATCGGAAAATGTCACCGAGAGATTTTTCCGGTATTTTGACAGTGGGAGGCACTATCATCGGCACATCGAGACAGCCGTTTAAATTAATGCGGGTGCCGGATGAGAATGGTCTTGACAAAGTAAAGGCTATGCTGGGCAATTACAAAAAATGGAAACTGGACTGCCTGGTGATTCTGGGAGGCAACGGAACTCATAAGACAGCAAATCTTCTTCGGGAAGAGGGCTGCAATGTAGTGACATTGCCAAAGACCATTGACAACGACATCTGGGGCACAGATATGACGTTCGGGTTTCAGAGCGCGGTGAATATTGCCTCCAATGCTATTGACTGTATCCACACGACGGCAGCTTCCCATGGTCGTGTCTTCATCGTGGAGATTATGGGACATAAAGTGGGATGGATCGCGCTGCACGCCGGGATCGCGTCCGGAGCAGATGTGATCTTGCTGCCAGAGATTCCCTACGATATCAACATCGTGGCGGACGCGGTGAAAAAGAGAGCGAAAGCGGGCAAGAGCTTTACGATTCTGGCAGTGGCGGAAGGCGCGATTTCCAAGGAAGACGCTGCCCTCTCCAAGAAGGAATATAAGAAAAAGATGGAAGAATCTCCGTATTCGTCGGTTTCTTATGAAATCGCGGAAAAATTGGAATCCATCACCGGACAAGAAGTCCGTATCACTATTCCAGGATACACGCAGAGAGGCGGCTCTCCCTGTGCTTACGATCGTGTGATTTCCAGCCGGCTGGGCGCGGCAGCCGCGGAATTGATCATCAAAGGACAATATGGATATATGGTCGGATTTAAGGGAGATGAGATTGTTCCGGTTCCTTTGGAAGAGGTGGCGGGCAAGTTAAAATGCGTTGACCCGGAATCCTCCATTATCAGAGAGGCAAAAGCGCTGGGGATCAGTTTCGGCGACTGATTATTTTACGAAGGAGAGATCTATGGCCTATACGGCATTATACCGCAAATATCGACCGATCACGTTTGAGCAGGTGGTGGGACAGAATCACGTGGTGACTGCCTTGAAGAATCAGATCAAGAGTAAACGGATCGGACATGCCTATCTGTTCAGTGGTACCAGAGGGACGGGGAAAACCACCATCGCGAAAATTTTTGCCAGGGCTGTGAATTGCGTGAATCCCCAGGACGGCAATCCTTGCAATCAATGTGAGAATTGCCTCAGTAATCTGGAAGGCCGCGATATGGATGTGATTGAGATTGATGCGGCGTCTAATAATGGCGTAGATGATGTCCGCCGAATTATTGAGGAGATCAGATATGTTTCCTCGGAAGGCGGCTATCGGATTTATATTGTGGATGAAGTTCACATGTTATCCTCAAATGCTTTTAATGCGCTGCTAAAGACCCTGGAGGAACCGCCGTCTTCGGTGATTTTTATTCTGGCAACCACGGAGCCGCAGAAAGTCCTGCCGACGATACTATCCCGCTGCCAGCGTTATGAATTTCATCGCATTCCTCAACCTGAGATCGCAGAGGGACTTTCGAATCTACTGCGGCAGGAAGGGGTAGATGCGGAGGAGAGGGCGGTCAATTATATCGCCAGACAGGCGGACGGTTCCATGCGGGACGGCATCAGTATTCTGGATCAGTGTGTTTCCTTTTATTTTGGACAGACACTCACCTATTCCCATGTACTGCAGCTTTTGGGGACCCTGGATTCTTCCGTGTATCTCAGCCTCCTGCACCAGATTACGGATCAAAATGTCGTGGCCTGTCTGCAGCTGCTGGAGGGGATGCTGGATAAAGGGGTGGATTTAGACCGTTTTGTCCAAGATTTCGTCTGGTTTCTTCGCAATGTTCTTTTGCTGCAGGCGACACCGGACGCCGCTTCTTTGGTGGACGTGACGGAGGACGAGCTGGCGGAATTGCTTTCTCTGGCAGACGAACTGGAGCCTGCGGTGATCATGCGCTATATCCGGGTTCTTTCTGATGCAGGCAGACAGATGCGGGAGACGACGCAGAAGCGGGTCACATTAGAGATGACGCTGGTGCAGCTCTGCGAACCGAGAATGGAGGTCGGAGAGGAAGCTGTCCTAGATCGGGTCCGGGTGCTGGAAGAAAAAATGGAAAAAGGGGTCGTAATGGAAGTTCCGATTCCAACAAAGCAGCCAGACACGACGAAGACAGAGAGACTTGCAGAGAAAGAACAAGAAAAGCCCATAATACGGGAGGCGTTGCCGGAGGAGCTTCAAAAAGTCGCGGATCAATGGGACGAGATTGTGAAGAAGATGAAAATGCCGATCAGGGAGTATTTTTCCTATATCAAACCCAGCGTGAAAGACAATGAACTGTTGTTAATCGTGAAGGACAATACTATTTTTAAAGCGCTTCAAAGCAAAGAGAGAACGCAAGAAATAAAGCAGATGATCGAATCTGTCATTGATCGAACGATAACGATGGAGATTGTTTACATGGAGGAAAAGGAACGAAATCAACAAATTGACATTTCCAAGTTGCCGGTGAACGTACCGATAGAGACAGAAGAGTAAAAACGATCAAGATTTGAATCAATCCTACCGCAGGACAATTTGACAAAGGAAAGGAAAAGAAGAATGGCAAAACGAGGTGGATATCCGATGGGCGGCATCCCCGGAAATAGAAGCAATATGATAAAGCAAGTACAGCGCATGCAGCGGCAGATGGAAGAAAAAGCCAAAGAATTGGAAGAAAAGAATTTTGAGGCCACAGCGGGAGGCGGTGCGGTGACAGTGACGGTTTCTGGAAAACGGGAAGTTGTCTCCGTGAAATTGGAGCCGGAAGTGGTGGATCCCGATGACATTGAGATGCTGCAGGATTTGATCGTAGCTGCGACCAATGAAGCGCTGCGAAAAGTGGCGGAGGAGTCAACCGCGGCTGCCAGTTCCCTGAGCGGCGGCCTGGGAGGAATGCTTGGCGGACTAGATGATTTTGGAGGGCTGGACCTGTAATGGAATATTTCAGCAATCAAATGGAAAAACTGATCGAAAAATTGTCCAGGCTGCCGGGAATTGGCAATAAGTCTGCGCAGCGTCTGGCGTTCCATTTGATTAATATGCCTCAAGAACAGGTGGAGGATCTGGCCAACACTATGATATCCGCCCGCGAAAATATACGATACTGTAAAATCTGTTGCACATTGACTGACGATGAGCTCTGCCCCATCTGTGCCAGCCCGAATCGAAATCAAAGGCAGATTATGGTGGTGGAAAATCCCCGGGATTTGGCAGCGTATGAAAAAACAGGGAAATACGATGGAGTTTATCATGTGCTGCACGGTGCGATTTCTCCCATGCTGGGCATCGGGCCGGCGGATATACGACTGAAAGAACTGATGGTCCGGCTGCAGGGGGATGTGGAAGAGGTGATTATCGCCACAAATTCCAGTCTGGAGGGGGAGACGACAGCGATGTACATCAGCAAGCTGATCAAACCCACGGGAATTAAAGTGACCAGAATCGCTAGCGGTGTGCCGGTAGGCGGGGATCTGGAGTACATTGACGAGGTGACTTTGCTGCGGGCGCTGGAGGGAAGAGTCGAGTTGTAGGAGCTGTTCTTTTATTTTGTACGAGATGTGCGAAATGTGCTAAATTGTACGAAATGGAGATGTGCGAAATGTGAAATGTGTGAAATGTGGAATGTGTGAAATGTGAAAAAGGGAAAGAGAGAACTGAAGCGGTCTTTCTTTCCCTTTTGCTTTTCATTCTCGATCGCCTTTTGTCATGCCCTTGTCATTCCTCTTTGTGTATTTGCCGCAACTCGAAACGAAGCCTCCGTCATTATGATCATCAGCGCGAAAAACAAGAGGAGATAAATCGGCAGAATCCTGAAACCGAGGAGACTCCCCAGGAAGCCATAAAGCGGCGGCATAAAGGTGGAACCTACATAAGCGCTGGCCATTTGGATTCCGATGATCGCGCCGGAATTTTCCTCTCCGAAAAGGAAAGGGGCGGAATGAATAATACTGGGATAGATGGGGGCACAGCCAAACCCGATGATGACGAAGCCGGCGAAGGCAGTCACCGGAGATGAAATCAACAGCAGCACAATGCCGCCAGATAAAATACAGGTCCCAAGTCGAATCATCTTCCGATCGCCCAGGTGGTTGGAGACAAAACCGCTGAGAAACCGCCCGGCGGTAATCCCGATATAAAATAGGGAGGCGAGACTGGCGGAAAATTCGGGACTTTGATGTTTTACCTCCACCATGTACGTGCTAGCCCATCCCATGCAGGTCGCTTCTGCGGCGCAGTAGGCAAAAAATCCCAACAAAAGAAAGGGAACCCCCTTGATTTTCAATGCCTGATAGAGGCCAATGCTCTTCGTGCCTTCGGAAACGCTTTGTTTATGGATACTCCAGACAGGTGCGCTGAATAAGAGGATGACAGCAATGACGAGCTGAAGCAGACCGACGATGCGGTATCCGGCCTGCCAATTGGCATGGGTCAGGGCGTAACTCATGACAAAGGGGCTGACGATGGCACCCACACCCCAGAAACAGTGAAGCCAGCTCATCTGACTGGAAGTATAATGCAGCGCCACATAATTGTTCAGCGCCGCATCAATCGCTCCGGCCCCCAGTCCGTAGGGAATAGCAAAAAACAGCAGCATCCAGAAATGATTGGAGATGGAAAATCCCAAGAGGGCAACAGCGGTTAAGAAGACACTGACCACTGTCACCGCATGGGTCCCGAATTTGCGAGTCATCTTGTCCGATAAGAGACTGGACAAAATTGTTCCACCGGAGATCAGCATGGAGACAATTCCCATATAGGAAATGGGAACTGAGAGCATCTCGTGCATAGAGGGCCAGCCAGAACCCAGCAGAGAATCCGGCAGTCCCAGACTGATAAAGGCGAGATAAATCAAAGCGAGCAAAAGAAGAGTCATGAGCATACTCCTATTTTTGGCGATACAAAGATGTCTTTCCTGCCGCAGCCTTCAGCCGGGATTCTTTGTATGGATCAAAACGGAGACTTTGTACGGACAAAGTCAGTCGTTGAGTTCTTCCTTCTCATACAAAAATTTTTCCGGCAATTCCACATGAAATTCCTTGGCCAGATTGCGAAATTCCTGTGGCGTGATGGTCTGAAGCTTGTCTGGGCGCATGGAGAGAAGCTTTACTAGAATTTCCGCCGATTTTTCCACCGTGTGCATCAGTCCGAACGTGAGATCAAAATCCTCTCCGGAGCAGAACATTCCGTGATGGGCCCAGATGGCGACATCGTAGGATTCCATCAATTTGCTGGTTGCGACAGCGATATCTCTGCCACCAGGCACCATCCAAGGCACCACACCTACGCCGGAGGGGAATACCACCGGACATTCGGTTGCCATCTCCCACAGTTCCCGGGTAAAGACTTCGTCCTTTAACGGCAGCGCAAAAGTCAGCGCGATGATATTGGCAGGGTGGGCGTGATAAATCACCCGGTGTCTGCCGCTGGACACCCGCCTTTTCACCTCATGATTCATCAAATGGCTGGGCAGTTCACTGGTGGGCCGACCGCCGTTAACAAGACCCCAGAGAATCTGATAATTCTCTCCCTCCTCGTCTACCCTGAGGATACAGAGGCTGTCCTCCGGGTCCAGAATCACATTGCGAAAATATTTTCCGCTGCCAGTGACCATGAAATACTCTCCTGCCAGTTCCGGCACACTGGTCCCGATGGGCGCCCACGGTTTTTCTTTCGTGAAATTGTCTTTCACCTCTTCGACGTCCTCCGGTTTCATGCGATAGGACAGATTTCCGCCGTTTCTCTCATGCCAGCCTTGTTCCCAGCCGTCGTTGCACATGCGGATAAAGCCCTGTGCGAATTTTGCGTCTAATACATTCATTTCTTTTCTTCTCCTTTTTCAGATGCCTAATTTTTATCTCATTTTCGGCCTTTTAATCATGGCGTCGCTCCACCTGTGGAGCATGAGAATTTATCTGGTAATCACATCCACCGGCACATCGAATAATTTCGCCACTTTCAAGATCGTGTCGATGTGTCTTCCCACTGCTGCCGCCATGTGATGGGTGGGACCCGCTTCGCTCCAGCGATTGCAGAATTCCCTGGCACCGCATTGGAAACGGGTTCGCATATTGGTATCTCCAAAGGTGAAGATCGGACCTTCCTCGTTGACTCCTTCTGCCGTCACAAATTTAAAATTCCCATCTTTATCCTGGGTAATGCCCAGATAGGTAACTGGTCCCGCAGGCGGATAAAACTGGGTCAGATATCCGCCGCCCGTCTTGCCGTGAAACACGGGAACAATCTTCATAGTGGGCTTTTTCGCCTGAGAAATGTCCGCGTCGCCGGAACCGGAATGACCGATGATGCAGATATCTTCTTTAAAGTCAATGGAGTACATCTCCGAGAGCTGGCCGGTGCCGGAGATGGTCTTCAGAATAGACATGGCCATAGCCACTTTGATATCCCCCTCCACGGCGCAGGCAGTGCCTTGTTTGATCAACATAGAGAAAGCGGGGATCAGCATGCTGTCCAATTTTCCCGCGATTCCCTTGGCAAAGCCATCGTAATGAGAGGCTACAAAACCGATCTGTTCGTCTTTTACCCACTGCTCAAACGCGGTCACATAGCGGGCCATGTCCCATACTTTCTCGATGGTGCCGCCTCCTTCAATATCAAAGGTATCCAGGATATCCTGGGCCTTTGCGCGGATGACGGCGTCGTCATTGACATCATCGGCGATGGCCCACATTTTTTCCCAGTCGAATTGCTTGGTGTATAACCACATTCGGTGATAGAGATTGGTCTCGTCAATATAGAGATCCATCATGCCAGGGTAAGGACGTCCGATCTGTGCCAGATTGGTATCCCGGAAACGGCGCCGCACTTGTGCTGCTTTGCACCAGTCTTCGATTTCCCGTTGCGCCTCCTCATCGCCCCCTTCTACCACGCCGGTGATCACCGCATGGCGTTTGCCAGCCCGCTCCAAATCAGCGACCATTTCCCCCACAGCGCCGCAGGCATAGAGTTCTCCCAGCCAGGTTGCCGTGTCGGTGTTGGCGTAGTCAGGAGCGAGTTTCTTCTGCAGATTCACCAGCACTACCGGCACATTCAGATCTCGAATTGCCGGCAGCATATTATAG
>CAZROZ010000006.1:0-2625 GCA_964601745.1 uncultured Lachnospiraceae bacterium
TTGGCCTGCGAGCAGTCCATCCACATGTCCATTGCGACTGGGCTTTTTGAGTAAATTTTTCGTCAAGTATAGCAAAAGCGGGTCTGTTTGAAAAGGGAGAGAAGACGATTTTTAATTTTTCCACCATTTTTCCACCCAGACATCATTTTTATAAAAAGAATAAGATATTTTTTCATACACTCTATCGTTATTTCATCGGATAATAAGCCACTTCTTTTTTCCCTGGGAATAATGGTGGACTTTTATCCGGAAAGAGACTATAATGGGCGAAGACTTGGAAGGAGGCACAGACGAGAACCATGAAAAGGGAAAATCGTGACACTTTTCATGCCTTGACGATGATTCTGCATCTCGGCATCACGATGATGGTTCCAATATTTCTCTGCCTTGTTGTCGGGATTTGGCTGGCGAGGCTGTTTTCCGCCGACTGGCTTGTGCTCCTCTTTTTATTATTGGGTATACTGGCGGGATTTCGCAATGCCTATTATGTGGTATCTGCTTTCTTTCCCAAGAAGACATCAGAGGAGGAGTATCTGGTTCCTCATTTGGATGAGCATGTGAGAAGGACAGGTTCCGATGAGATGTTTTCCAGTGATAAGATCTCGGCGGCTGGGGGCACATCAGCGGAGGAGCGTCAAGATTTGTGTGGTTCCGGGGAGAATGACAGTGTGCCGAATAGAGGAGGATGACCGGATGGAGGAAGCCAGGGAAGTGCTCCGGAGCATGCTGTTAGGCCTTCTATTTTTTGATTTGACTGCAGCGCTGATCTGTGTGTGGACTGTGCCGGACAGCACCTGCATCGTGAACGGCATCCTTTTTGGCTGCGCCTGGGGCGTGGCGCTTGGTCTGCATTTATTCCGTTCGATAGATCGAGCGCTGGATATGGATGAGAATTCCGCGGTGAGATACATGAGGAGTCGCAGCATACTGCGGAGCTTTGGGATGCTTGCAGCTCTGGTGATCGCGGCACTGCTTCCCCGTTTTTTTTCTATCTGGGGGACGGTGATCGGCATTTTGGGATTGAAAGTAGGAGCCTATCTGCAGCCGCTGCTGCAAGATGTGATCGGATTTCTTTCCGAACGCGGGAGGTGAGAATGTGAGACTTGGTTTGGCCTTAGCGCCTATGTTGTCGGCAGATTTAAACATCGGGGTCGATGGTTACCTGGAATATGAAGTGTTTGGCCAGAAGTTATATCTGACAGATACTCATATTTGTCTGGTACTGGTGATACTGACATTGGTGATTTTTGGACTATTCGCCAATCGAGCCATCAAGCGGGCGGATCCCTATAAGGCACCGGGTACTTTTTTATGTATTGTGGAGTATCTGGTGACATTGGCAGACAATATGGTGATTGATTCCATGGGCAAGAAGCACGGTCCGAAATTCGCCAATTATATTGGTACTTTATTTGCCTTTATTCTGCTGTCCAATATTTCCGGCTTGTTCGGGCTCAGGCCGCCGACGGCGGACTACGGCGTGACTCTGGCGCTGGGCATGATTACCTTTTTGCTGATTCATTACAACGGATTCAAATATCAGAAGCTGGGGCACATAACGGGACTCTTTAAACCGATTCCGATTCTCTTTCCCATCAATCTGGTGGGTGAGATCGCGAATCCGCTGTCCATCTCCCTGCGTCTGTTCGGCAATGTGCTGTCCGGGACCGTGATGATGGCGGTGGTTTACGCGCTGGTCCCGAAGGTGCTGTTGATGTTTGGCTGGACCTCGTTTCTGCACATTTATTTTGATGTGTTCTCCGGCGCGATTCAGACTTACGTATTTTGTATGCTGTCCATGGTTTACATCTCTGACGCCATCGGCGAGGAGGAGTAATTTTTTAGACGAGAGGTCACCGCTTGCAGCGGGAAATTGAAGCGGGAGCGCTTCAGAAATGGAGGATATTATGGGTAACATTTCGAGTGAAGCATTTGTATTGGGTTGTTCCGCACTTGGAGCGGGAATCGCTATGATCGCCGGTCTTGGCCCTGGAATTGGACAAGGTATCGCCGCGGGACAGGGTGCCGCTGCTGTGGGACGTAATCCCGGTGCCAGAGGAGCGATCATGCCGACGATGCTTTTGGGACAGGCAGTGGCTGAGACCACGGGTCTTTACAGCCTTGCTGTTGCAGTCATTCTTATTTTTGCGAATCCGCTGGTCAGATTGTTGTAATACGCGGGGCGAGGCAGGAAAAGAAAGAGGAGATCGAAAGTCGTGAAGAGTCTTATTGTGAGTACATGCGGCTATTTGCTTTCCGACCGGGTCTTCGGCCTGGATCTCCAGCTGGTGGCAGACGCTCTGATTGTGATGCTGGCCGTCTTTTTGCTTTTTCTGATGATGTCTTATCTGCTCTTTAATCCGGCTCGGGATCTGCTGCGCAAAAGGCAGGAGAAGATCCAGGGTGATTTGGACCAGGCAGAGGCGGATCGGCGGGAGGCCAAAGAGACGAAAGAACTGTATGAGGCAAAACTGCAGGATGCGGACAAGGAAGCCCAGGAGATTCTTGCGGATTCCAGAAGACGTGCCCTGATACACCGGGATGAGGTAGTAGCGGAGGCCAAAGCGGAAGCAGGCAGGATTGTAGATCGCGCCGAGCGGGAAGCGCAGCTGGAAAAGGAAAAGG
>CAZROZ010000006.1:2635-19806 GCA_964601745.1 uncultured Lachnospiraceae bacterium
ACTTCGATGGCGGGGAAATTCGTGGCTGCCTCTCTGGACGGGAAGAGCCAGGACGCTTTGATTGATGAGACGCTGCAGGAATTAGGGGAAGAGACATGGCGAGAGTAGGAGCAGCAGTTTATGCGGATGCCCTCTTTGAAGTGGCTCTGAAAGCGGACTGCGTTGGGAAAATGGCCGAGGAAGCAGCGATGGTGCGGGATCTGCTGACCGGAGAGAGCGAGTATCTGAAATTGCTCTGCCATCCGGGGATTGATACCGAGGAGAAGAAACAGCTGATTCGAGAAGCGTTTGCCGGCAGAGTGAGTGAGGATCTGCTCTCTTTTCTTCTTCAAGTTCTGGATAAGAACCGGCAGAAGGAGCTTCCGCAGATGTTTGACCTTTTTCTGGATCAGGTCAGGGAATTTCAAAAGCGCGGAAAAGCCGTCGTGATCTCTGCTGTTCCTCTTCGGGAGGAGCAGAAAGCCAGAATCGAGGAGCGCTTGATTGCTACCACTTCCTATGAGTCGTTTGAGATGGAATATCAGGTGGACGAAAAGGTGCTGGGCGGAATGGTGATTCGCTTAAAGGACCGGGTGGTAGACAGCACCATCCGCACGAAGCTGGATTCCATGGCCAGGTATTTGGCGCAGATGCAACTGCCCAGAGAGGCATCCGGGCAGTAGGAAGTTGGATTTGATTTGCTGTTAGACTTGGGGAAAATATGAGTAGCAGGTGTTCTGATCCACCTGGAGACTTGTCTCATCGGTCACAGTGGGCGGAATCGTTGACTGAAAAAAGCAGCATCTTAAGGAAAGGAAGAAGTCCTATCATGCATTTAAAACCGGAGGAAATCAGTTCCGTCATTCAGGAACAAATTCAAAAGTACCGGACCTCGCTGGAAGTATCTAATGTGGGGACGGTCATTCAGGTTGCCGACGGTATTGCCCGTATTCACGGATGCGAGAAGGCCATGCAGGGGGAACTGCTGGAATTCCCGGGCGGTGTCTACGGGATGGTATTAAATCTGGAGGAAGATAACGTGGGCTGTGTCCTTTTGGGCGACAGCAGGAGTATCCGGGAAGGAGATCTGGTCAAGACAACAGGCCGGGTGGCGGAGGTTCCAGTGGGAGACGCCATGCTGGGTCGGGTTGTCAATGCGCTGGGTCAGCCCATTGATGGAAAGGGTCCCATCCAGACGGAGAGGCACCGTCAGATTGAGCGGGTGGCACCGGGCGTTATCACCAGAAAATCTGTGGACACGCCGCTGCAGACCGGAATCAAGGCCATCGACTCCATGGTGCCCATCGGCAGAGGACAGCGGGAATTGATCATCGGCGATCGGCAGACGGGGAAAACCGCCATTGCCATTGATACTATTATTAATCAGAAAGGACAAGACGTCCTTTGTATTTATGTGGCCATTGGCCAGAAGGCATCGACCGTGGCCTCTCTGGTAGCTACTCTGGAAGAGCAGGGTGCCATGGGGTACACGACGGTGGTGGCTTCCACTGCCAGCGAGTTGGCACCGCTGCAATATATCGCGCCTTATGCGGGCTGTGCCATCGGGGAGGAGTGGATGGAGGCCGGCAAGGATGTGCTGATCGTGTATGACGATTTGAGCAAACACGCTGCCGCTTACCGAACGCTTTCTCTTCTGCTGCGGCGTCCACCAGGCAGAGAGGCTTATCCAGGCGATGTGTTTTATCTGCATTCCAGACTGTTGGAGCGGGCGGCGAAATTGTCGGATGAATTCGGCGGCGGTTCCCTCACGGCACTTCCCATTATTGAGACCCAGGCCGGCGATGTCTCCGCCTATATTCCCACCAATGTGATTTCCATCACGGACGGCCAGATCTATCTGGAGACGGAGATGTTTAATTCCGGCTTCCGCCCCGCCATCAATGCCGGCTTGTCTGTATCCCGGGTTGGCGGCGCGGCTCAGATTAAGGCGATGAAGAAGATCGCCGGACCCATCCGGATTGAGCTGGCCCAATACCGGGAGCTGGCTTCCTTTACGCAGTTCGGTTCCGACTTGGATGCGGACACCAGAATGCAGCTGGCCCAGGGCGAGCGGATCAGGGAAGTGTTAAAGCAACCCCAGTATAAACCTATGCCGGTGGAGTATCAGGTCTTGATTATTTATGCGGCTGAGAAGAGGTACTTGCTGGATATCCCGGTGAGCGAGATCAGTCGTTTTGAAGAGGAATTGTTTGAATTCCTGGATACCTCTTATCCGGAGATCCCCAGAAGCATCCGGGAGAAACGGGAGATGACTCCGGAGACGGAGGAGCAGTATCAGAAAGCGTTGGATGTCTTTTTGAAAAAGTTTAAATAATGAAAATGAACTTGAAACGTTATTGACGATGCCAGCGCAATTTATTGTCAGTGGATAGATTGTCAGTGGATAGTAGGGAGAGAGAAAAGCCATGCCTTCCATGAGAGATATCAAGCGGCGCAGAGAGAGTGTGCAGAGTACCGGGCAGATCACCCGGGCGATGAAACTGGTAGCGACGGTAAAACTCCAAAAGGGGAAAGGCCGCGCTATCGCGATGCACCCTTATTTTGCCGGTATGCAGCAGATCGTGAGTGAAATTCTGAGCCAGTCCGGCGGACAGGACAATGTCTATCTGAAGGGAAACGGGCAGAAAAAGCGTGCCTATTTGCTGATTACGTCCAATCGGGGTTTGGCTGGCGGGTATAATTCCAATATTGTCAAGGAATTTATCGCGACAGCGCCGGATCAGGAGAATTGCCTGGTCTACCCGGTGGGACGAAAAGGGAAGGAGACCATGCAGCGGCTGGGCTATCCCTTAGCGGACGATTATTCCGAGGTGATCAATGACCCGCTGTTTTCGGACGCGGTTGCCATCGGCGGGAAGCTGCTCCGCTCCTATCTGGATCATGAAGTGGGAGAGATTTATCTGGCTTACACGGAATTCGTCAACACGGTGACCCATGTGCCGCACGTGATTCGTCTCCTGCCTTATGCGGGGGAGGGAGAGCAGGTGGAGACGGCATCGCTGATGGAATTTGAGCCGGAGCCGGAGGAAGCCTTGGCACAGATCATTCCGCTGTATCTTAACAGTATGATTTACGGGGCATTGGTGGAGGCATTTGCCAGCGAAAACGGCGCCAGAATGCAGGCGATGGACAATGCTACCAGCAACGCGGAGGAGATGTGCGCGGATTTGGCCCTGCAGTATAACAGGGCTAGACAGGGCTCTATCACGCAGGAGATCACAGAAATCGTGGCAGGGGCGTCTGCCATTGAATAGGTAAAAGAGACCGTTTTTTGTGCTTCTTTAGCGCAAAAGACAAAGAAAGAATAGAGGAAAATGACAATGGCAGAGTCCAATAAAGGAAAGATTACACAGATCATCGGCGCTGTGCTGGATATCAAATTTCCTGCCGGCAAACTTCCCGATATCTATGAAGCCATCCGCGTCCCCAGGGGAGACGGCAGAGTACTGATAGTGGAAGTGGCGCAGCATTTGGGCGATGATACCGTGCGATGTATCGCCATGGGTTCCACGGACGGCTTGATCCGGGGCATGGAGGCAGAGCCCACAGGCAGTCCCATCCGGGTGCCGGTGGGGGAAAAGACCTTGGGCAGAATGTTTAATGTACTGGGCGAGCCTATCGATGAAAAAGATCCGCCTGTCGGATGTGAATATCGTCCCATCCATCAGAAGGCGCCCGCTTTTGCGGATCAAGCGACGGACACGCAGATGCTGGAGACCGGTATCAAAGTGGTGGATTTGCTCTGTCCCTATCAGCGCGGCGGAAAGATCGGCCTTTTCGGAGGCGCCGGTGTGGGCAAGACGGTGTTGATTCAGGAATTGATCACCAATATCGCTACCGAGCACGGCGGTTATTCTGTATTTGCCGGTGTGGGGGAGCGGACCAGAGAGGGCAATGATCTCTACTATGAGATGATTGAATCCGGGGTTATCGACAAGACCACCATGGTATTTGGTCAGATGAATGAGCCGCCGGGAGCCAGGATGCGGGTCGGCCTGGCTGGACTGACCATGGCAGAATATTTCCGGGACCAGGGCGGAAAAGATGTGCTTTTATTTATCGACAATATTTTCCGGTTTACCCAGGCCGGTTCCGAAGTGTCTGCTCTGCTGGGCCGGATGCCCAGTGCCGTGGGGTATCAGCCCACACTGCAGACGGAGATGGGCGCTCTGCAGGAGCGGATCACTTCCACAAAGAAGGGTTCCATTACTTCCGTGCAGGCGGTCTATGTGCCTGCCGATGACCTGACTGATCCGGCACCGGCTACGACATTTGCCCATTTGGATGCCACCACGGTGCTTTCCCGTTCCATCGTGGAACTGGGCATTTATCCCGCTGTAGATCCGCTGGAGTCCACATCCCGCATTCTGGATCCCAGAGTAGTGGGAGAGGAACACTATCGGGTTGCCAGAGGTGTGCAGGAGGTGCTGCAGAAGTATAAAGAACTGCAGGATATCATTGCGATTCTGGGCATGGATGAGCTGTCAGAGGAAGACAAAGTGACCGTGGCCAGGGCCAGAAAGATTCAGCGGTTCCTGTCTCAGCCTTTCTTCGTGGCGGAGCAGTTCACCGGTTTGAAGGGGAAATATGTGCCGATCTCGGAGACGATCCGCGGATTCCAGGAGATCCTGGAGGGTCGCCATGACGCGATTCCGGAGAGCTGCTTCCTGAATGCCGGCACCATTGACGAAGTGGTGGAGAGAGCAAATAACAGATAACAATCACAGAAAGAATTGTGACTTGAAACGGAAGGGGTAAACGGATGGCAGAGAAATTAAATTTACTGATTCTCTCCCCCGAACGTGTCTTCTTTGAGGGAGAGGCGTCGATGGTAGAATTCAATACTACCGAGGGGGAGATCGGCGTGTTGCCGGGACATATTTCCCTGACGTCTGTGATCGCCCCCGGCATACTGCGGATACATCAAGACCAGGAGATCAGGGAAGCGGCGCTGCTCTCTGGTTTTGTCGAGATACTGCCGGATCAGGTGAGGATACTGGCCCAGGCGGTGGAATGGCCGGATGAGATTGACCTGCATCGGGCACAGGAAGCCAAAGTGCGGGCGGAGCGTCGCCTGCAGGGCGGAGAGGACATTGACGCGATGCGAGCGGAGACGGCACTGAAACGTTCTCTGGTCCGAATCCGTGTGGCGAGCCCGAGCATGTGATTTGATTGGAACTAGATGCGGAGCCATTTGAACCGCCAAAGTGCGAAATTTAATATCAGGCCTTTGCGCTTGCGCTAGGAGGTAGCCTCATTTGATGTCTTCTGGTAAGCAAGGCGGGGAGTTCCATCGTCTACGTGAATGATGCCGCAGTAGTGGAATCCCTCCCGCAGTATGGCTTTTTGCATGGTGTGATTATCTTCGTGGGTGTCGACCCGCAGCTGTCCGATCTGCTGCTGGCAGTAAGAGACAGCCTGCGCGAAAATGCCGCGGCAGGAACCATCTCCGGCGATCCGGTGAATGGTCCCATAGGGTTCCGCGTTCAGCCAGGCGCCGTCGATAACCTGGTAGGTCGGATCCTCTCCCAGTAGGAAGGCAAATACGCCTCGCGGGAAATCGTTCTCGTCGACGATCACATAGGACTGCCCCTTGGCGATGTCCTCCTGGATCATGCTGCTCGGCGGATAAGCCTCTCCCCATTGGGTTGGATTACCGGTTGCTTTCATATATTGTCTGGCAGACGCGTAAATCTCCATGATGCGGGGAAGATCGGCAGGAATCGCAGTGCGGATAGTCAAGTTCATGTTGAGCTCCTTTTTAGAAAATAGCGGTTGTAGAAATCATTCGACTGAAGAATCACGTTGTAGAAATCATTCGATTTAAGAATCACATAAAAATAAAAAGAAACGGGAACACCGTCTCAAATGACGATCCTGAAGCGCGGCGCGATATAGGGCGTCCCAGTCACGCTGCGGGAAAAATCAATCAGCCGGAGACCACGAAGGTCCCCGGCTATCATTCTCTTCCAGATTCATCTCTCAAAACCCCTCCAGGGGGCGTCGTCCTTATCCCTCAATATCGATATATTTCTTCTCTTCGATAGGAGGATTCTTCTGCTGCTTCGGGACAGACAGCGTCAGAACACCGTTTTCAAATTTCGCGTGGATGTCCTTCTGCTCGATCTCATCTCCCACATAGAAAGATCTGCTCATGCTGCCGGTATAACGCTCCCGGCGAACAAATTTTCCAGTCTGATTTTCAGTCTCATCCTCTTGCACATGCTTTGCGGCAGTGATAGTCAGATAGCCGTCTTTCAGTTCCAGAGCCAGTTCCTCTTTCTTAAAGCCGGGAAGCTCAATGTCTACCTCATAGTGATCATCATGCTCCCGTACATCCGTCTTCATCATGTTACTCACATGATGTCCGTACAGCTTCCGTTCTGCCTTCCGCGCGTCTTTATCATTGTAGGCAGGGAAATAGAAGAAGTCATCAAAGAAATCATCAAACAGGTTCTCACCAAAAATGCTGGGTGTTAACATAAGTCATCTCTCCTTTTTAAAATAAATAATTGCATCTATGCTCATCCTCAGGAAACAAAAGGAGGATGGATTCTTACCTCCGCTCCTTTGTTCTGACGTTGTTATACCACCGTTGTTAGCACTTGTCAAGGGTGAGTGCTAACAATTTTTGTGAATTTTTTGTGAATTCTTCCTTTTCGGGGAGAAAAAGGGCTCCTCCCATGTTTTGCCCTATCCCAAGGCAGGAGGGAGATACGTCCCAAGGGTATACATTTTTGTTGACAAATGAAGAGGATTATTTATAATGTGGATGAATGAAAAACGTGAAGAGATATTATAACCTATGGGTTTCAGATGCCTTATAGGGAAGGCATTCGTGATTCCATATTCAGTAGCCAAGCAGGCAGCAAAGTACAGGACGTCTTAAAGATCAAAACGACATGGATTCTGCTGTTAATTATGGATAAAGCAGAAGGATTTCCTTTACGGGGAAATACAGAGCCGTTCTGCACAAGGAGAGAAAAGGAACAAACTGCTGCTTGAAAATTAACATGTAAAATCCTAAGAGGGGGTATCTGAAATTACAGCTTGAAAAATCCTGTGAAAACCATGCTGATTTCGTGAAAATGATGGTTTCACGGAGATGAAAATATTGAGAGAATTAAAGGGGAGGAAGGGCTTGGGCGGAAAGCAGTAAAAAGAGGAAGAACTGCTTTTTGTTCGGCCTTGCAGGGAAAAGAGATGGGGGATAAAGTCACATTTCTTCTTTTAACGATTCTGGGCGTGATGGTATTTGCCTGGGCTCTGCAGGGAGTCAGGCTGTACAAGAGCTATCGTGGAGATATCTATAGTGCTCTTTTCGGGAGCTTTTTTCCGTATTTTTATAAGTATGTGATTTTGCGAGACTGTTCAGAGAGCGGGTACCTCCGCTCGCAGATCGGCTGCCACAGACTGATTTTCACTATGACCAATAATGATGAGGGACAAAAGAGCCGATTCTGTGTGGTCTTATATAGTCACGGCATCATGGTGATCTGTTACGACAGGGCGACGGGGCAGTTCCGGGGGAATACGGGAGGCAAGACGTGGAACGTGATCCGTACTGATAAAGACGGGACTCGGCACGCCTACCGTCATCCCGCGCCTGCCGCGGATCTGCGGGCATACTGTAGCCGGATGCGGGATCTCTATCCGGGTGTTCACCTGGAGATGCTCATGGCATTTTGTGACGCCGCGGATATTTCTCAGCTCTCCGGTCCGATCAAGGCCGTGCACTTTAAAGATTTGGTGGACGAGCTCAAAGCGGTGGAATCCGGGACAATTTCCGAGGATGAAATACAGGCAATGTACAAGAAATTGATCCGGTAGCGGGAGCTGCCGAGGGAAAGAAAGGAGGAGGTTACAATGGCAAATAAGGATTTAAGCGCGATTCTGGACCCTGCCATCATCGACCTCGCAGTAGAGGGGTCGACCAAGGAAGAAGTGCTGCGGTATATGGCGGGTGATTTGCTGCGCAATGGCTACATTGATGATGTGGACCAGTTCGTCAAGGATATCTTTATCCGGGAGGCTGAAGGGCCCACGGGAATGGGCGACGGGATTTCCATTCCCCACGGCAGATCCACGGCCGCCAAGAAGATGGGCATTGCCATCGGGCGCACCCTGCAGCCCATCCGCTGGGAGAGCGATATTTCCGATGACGGCTGGCAGGACACTCACATGATTTTTTTGTTCTGCGTGATGGCGGACAATGACTTTGTGGAGAATCATCAGATGCTGCTGGTGCAGCTTGCCACAAAATTGGGCAGTGAAGCGAGGGTCGTGAAGCTCAGCGCCTGCGAGACCGTAGAGTCCATCATTGAGACACTGCTGGCGGAGGAAGAGGATCTGGAGCAGGTGGAGAATCGGGAGGATATCGTGGAATTAGATCTTGATATCTGATGAAGCGTTTCCGGATATGACTATTAGGCAGAAGGGAGGTACAAACCAATGAAGATTCTCGCTGTGACGGCATGTACAGCCGGCATTGCCCATACTTATATCGTGGCAGAGAAACTCCAGAAGGCAGCAGAGGAACTGGGTCACCAATGCAAAGTGGAGACTCAGGGTTCCGCCGGAATTCAAAACGAATTGACAGCGGAGGAGATCAAAGATGCCGATGTGATTATTCTGACTCATGATATCGCGATCCGTGGACAAGATCGGTTCAAGGGAAAGAAAGTGGTAGATATTCCAATTTCCACCGCGATGAAACAGCCGAAAAGCCTGATCACTACGATTGCGAAAAAACTCGGCAAGTGAGCCGGGCACCGGTAGATCCGTATGGTTTTACGCGGGAGCCGGTGTGAAGGGTGCCTGACAGGCAAATTAAGAAAGAAAGGGAAAAATCATGAAACTGCAGGAAATCAAAAAACACATTATGACAGGTATTTCCTTCCTGATCCCAATGGTGGTCATGGCAGGAATCCTGGGCGCCGTACAGAAAGCATTCAGCTGGTCCGGCGTGGAATTGTCCGCCCCTTTGATTGACGGCTTAAATTATTCTGGTTATTCCATCACCAAGATCAGCGACTATATGCATATGCTGGGCGAGATGAACAGCAATGGCTTTAACTGGGCCTACGCGTTCCTGTGCGCAGGTATCGCTTATTCCATCGCCGACCGTCCCGGCATTGTGCCTGGATTTGCGATTGGTTATTTCGCCGGCGGTCCCACCAAGACCGGTTTTGTCGGCGCTATGCTGATGGGCTTTCTGATTGGTTATTTTGTAAAATGGATGAAGTCCTGGAAAATGCCCAAGGCGCTGCAGGGCCTTATGCCTGTGTTGATCATCCCGGTGGTCTCCACCATGGTGGCGACTTTTGTATTCTTTGGAGTGCTGATGCGGCCGATCTCATATGTGATGATTGCCTTCCAGAACTGGATTCAGGGTCTGGCGGGCGGTTCTCTATTTATCGTCGGTGCGGTCATCGGTGCCTGCATGGGCTTTGATATGGGCGGTCCCGTCAACAAGACTGCTTCTATGGCTGCCAACGCTCTGTTCGCGGATACACCGGATGGTGTCGGTGGTTATGCTGAGACCGCAAAGATCATCGGTGGTATGACACCTGCCCTTGGTATTGGTCTCTCGGCGATTATTGCGCCGAAGAAATTTACGGCTCAGCAGAAAGATGCGGCCTACACTTGTATTCCTATGGGCCTCTGCTTCATCACAGAAGGTGTATTGCCTTTCGTAGCGGAGGATCCACTGCGGGTAATTCCTTGTTCCATGATCGGTTCCGCGGTCGCATCTGGTCTTGCCATGTCGCTCCGCATCGTGACCCCGGCTGCCCACGGCGGTATTCTGGTCATGCCTCTTTCCAACAACATTCCGATGTGGCTGCTGGCCTGCGCCATAGGTACCGTCATCACGGGTGTGCTTTACGCCATTGTGAAGAAGCCGCCTGAATTGGAGGAGGAAAAAGAAGAGGAGATTGTGGACCTGGATATCGACATCTGAGTCCCGTAGAGTCGTTCAGAAGGAGAAACTGGACTTATGCTGGTTAACATGAAATATATTTTGGACAATGCCAATCGGGACGGTTATGCCGTGATGGCTGTGAACAGTGTGGATATGGAAATGGTCCGCGCTGTCATTGAGGCCGCCAGCGAGGAGCATTCTCCAATTATCGTTCAGATGGGGAAAGGGCAGATGGCAAAATTAGCCCATCCCCAGGATATTGTGCCGCTGGTCATCAATATGGCGGAACGCGCTGACATCCCGGTTTGTCTGAATCTGGACCATGGACCCGACCTGGAGACAGAATTAGATGCCATCCATCGGGGTTTCACCAATGTGATGATTGACGCGTCCTCTCTTCCCTATGAGGAGAATGTGAAGCGGACTCGCATGATTGTGGATCTGGCTCATCCAATGGGAATCAGCGTGGAAGCGGAGCTGGGTCATGTGGGGCAGGCTGCGGACGGCGATGGTGTCACCGCGGACCTATATACCAACGTGGAGCAGGCAAAAGATTTTGTTGCTCGCACAGGCATTGACGCCCTGGCTGTCGCCATCGGCACCGCACATGGCAATTATCCGCCTGGATTTGTGCCAAAGCTTGATTTTGAACGTCTGGCTGAGTTAAAGGCGGCACTGAATATGCCGCTGGTGCTGCATGGCGGTTCCGGTTCCGGTGAGGAGAATATCCGCAAAGCGGTGGCAGGCGGGATCAACAAGATCAATGTCTGTACTGATGCGTTCCATGCGGCGGAGCGTGCCATGAAGGAAAAATGGGAGAAGGAACCCAAAACGGATTTTCTGAATATCATGATGGTGGCTGAGGCAGCTGTCAAAAAATTCGTGAAGGATTATATTCGTCTGATTGGATCCAACGACCGTTATATTTTTGAGGCGACGGACAACGGCAGCAAAGAGTGAATTTTGATGCACCCGAAGGAGTGCATCTCATGACAGGAAAGGGCGGGCGGCGTGATCCCCCGCTCTTTTTAGTCGATCGCGATGACGTGGGAGGGAATCGAAATGGTGAAAAATATCCTTATGGTGATTCTGCTGATTGTAGGCATGGGATGTCTCATGTGGGCAAAGATGAGTTTTCAGAGTCGCCAGATGAAGACCCCGGATAATGCTTGGTCCCCGAAGGAAAAGAAAATCCGGATACTTGGATATGCCATCTTGATCGCGGATGTGCTTATTGCGCTATTTATCAATTTTTGAGTGAACAAAGAACGCTGGTCTCCTTTTGCGCCTGAGGCGATCGCAAAAAAGCTGCCTTTCTTCTGCCGAAAATCGGGAGAGGAAAGACAGCTTTCTTTCATTCACGGTGGTACACCTACTTCGGTGTGTGAAAGTTTATCTGCGAATTGCAATAAAACAGCAATCGCCCTGCGGGATCAGCAATTCAGCATGTCCAGCGTACTGCTTGCGGCATTGCTCTCCCTGATTTTCGCTCTGAGCGGCAGGACCGCTGCGGGCGAGACGGAAATCTCGTCAATTCCCATAGCCAGGAAAGTCTCCAGCATGCTGGTATCAGCGCCCAATTCTCCACAGATGCCGATCCAGATACCTGCCGCGTGCGCCGCGTCAGCCGCCATCTTCAGAGCCCGAAGGACAGCTGGGTGATGAGGATCAAAGAATCTGCCCAGATCGCTGGACTGACGGTCACACGCCAGCGTATATTGGGTCAGGTCGTTGGTGCCGACCGAGAAGAAATCTACTTCCTTTGCCAGGGCATCTGCCACAAAAACGGAGGCGGGCGTCTCGACCATGATACCTAATTCTGTGTCCTTATTGTAAGGAATCCCCTCCGCATCCAGTTCCTCCATCACCTTGGCACAGGCACGCTTGCACTCCTGCACTTCCCATACCGACGTGATCATGGGGAACATGATGGCGACTTTGCCGTAAGCGCTGGCGCGATAGAGCGCCCGCAGCTGCGTGCGGAAAATCTCAGGACGGTTCAGACAGATACGGATTGCCCGAACGCCCATAGCCGGATTTTCCTCTTTATGCAGCTGGAAGTAATCAATCTGCTTGTCAGCGCCGATGTCCAGCGTGCGGATAATGACCCGCTTTCCTTCCATGGACTCCGCTACCTTCTTATAGGCTTTGAACTGCTCTTCCTCGGTGGGATAATCACTGGCTGCCAGGTAAAGAAATTCAGACCGGAACAGGCCAATGCCCTGGCCGTCATTCTTTTTCACCGCCGCCACATCATCCGGAGAACCGATGTTGCAGTAGACCAGGACTTTTCGCCCATCCAGCGTCACGTCTTCCTTGCCTTTCATGGTCTCCATCAGCTGGCGCATCTTTTCCTGCTCTTCATATTTTGCCTGGAAGTCCGCCAGAGCCCCCTCGTCTGGATCAATATAAATCTTCCCGGTATCGCCGTCGATATAAGCGTCCATGCCGTTATACTCATTTTTCAAGCTGTCTCCGATGGCACAGATAGCGGGAATGCCCATCGTGCGGGCAAGGATGGCAGTGTGGCTGGTACTGGATCCCTCCGCTGTGATAAAGCCGAGGATCTTGCTCTTATCCAGCTGCAGTGTCTCAGACGGTGCCAGATCATCCGCCGCCAGAATGACAGGGACATCGGAGTCGATGCCGCCGTCTACAACGCCCATCAGATTATTGAGGATCCGTCTGGTCACATCCTTGATATCCGCTGACCGCGCTGAGAGATATTCATCGTCCATCGCCGCCAGCATAGCGGCAAATTGTTCGCCTGCCACAGAGACCGCGTATTCCGCGCAGCACTGCTCTTCTTCCAGAGTATCCATGATTGTCTGCACGTAGTCTTCATCTTCCACGAACATAGCGTGGGTTTCAAATAAGAGAGCGGTCTCTTCCCCGGTCTCTTCCCGCGCTTTTTCTGTCAGCGCGGTCAGCTGTTCAATGGATTTCGCCTGGGCCGCCTGGATGCGGGATCGCTCCGCTTCCAGGTCCGAGGCTGCTTTCTTGATGACTTCCGCCAAAGGACGTTGGTAGAAGCAGATGGGCCCCCTCACCACGCCTTTGGAAACGCCCTTTCCACTGAGAATAGTCATGACAACTCCTCCTGGTGATATCGTCAACGGCATGAAAAGTTTCCTTTGATGAATCGACCTGGTTTAGGATACAGGACATATTTCAAGATGATGCCGTCGACGAAACTATTCATAATTTCGACATTCATGATATGATGTGGGCGTCGAAATCAACACCCACAGTGCAGTGATCATTCCCTGTGCGTGCCTGTACGTGCAGGGAAGATGGGTTAAAAGAAAGGGAAAGCCGCCGAATTATAAGTTCTCTTTGAAGAATTGCTCCAATTCAACGATAACTTTCTCTTCCTCTGGCCCTTCCGCTCCCACGATGACTTCGTCACCTTGCTTCACACCCAGGCTCATCAATTTCATCAGCTGGCTGGCCTTGGCAGTATTGCCGCCTTTGGTCACGGTGACTACGGTGTCGCCATACGCTTTGGCAGTCTTGGCCAATAAGCCGGCGGGACGTGCGTGGATTCCAAGTGCGTCGGTGATGGTGTAAGTAAACTGTTTCATAAAAATCATTCCTCCTCTTTTATTTTATTTTAAAAGCCCTGCCGTAAAGCAGCGGTGTAATCCGCGGGCCTTTAGGTACAAAAATGGGTAAGGAATCTCGCTTGAGATTCTTGACCTTTAGGTACAAAAATTGAGTAAGAAATCTCGCCTGAGATTCTTGAGGCAGTTTTTCATTTCAAGTGCGTTTTCCTGCTGCCGCCTGTCGCAGGATTTTACAAAACTGGTGTTATTTTAGCAAAAGCGGTTGCCCTTGTCTATACGATGAAAAAAACAAGAAATCCTATAGGAATCATACCACATTTTCCAAGGGTCATACAACTTTTTTGTGAAAAAAGGGAATTTCTTGCACTGCTAGCGCACAGTATTCTGACAGGCCAGACAGAAAACACTTGCAGTTTTTCCCGTAAGTAAGATACAATACCACTGTTATTGAAGAAAGCGGAGCAATTTCCGTCATCAAATTGCGGTCACTCACGTAGAAAGGAAGGAAGAGATGGAACGCTATTTTGGGGAAACCACGCCGAAACTCGGGTTCGGACTCATGCGACTGCCGAAATTGCCTGACGGCAGAATCGATGTGGAGCAGGTAAAACAGATGGTGGATGAATTCATCGCGGCTGGACAGACTTATTTTGATACCGCCTATGTGTACGACGGCGGGGCATCGGAATTGGCTGCAAAAGAAGCATTGGTGAAACGCTACCCCCGGGACAAGTTTACCCTGGCCACAAAGCTGTGCGCCTGGATGCAGGCAGAAGACGAGGAGGCGGCAAAGCAGCAGTTTTATACGAGCCTGGAGCGCACCGGAGCCGGATATTTTGATTATTACTTGCTTCACGCGGTGCAGGAGAGCAATTATAAACTCTATGAGGAGTATCATATTTGGAATTTTGTGAAAGAATTAAAGGAAAAAGGGCTGATTAAACACTGGGGGTTTTCTTTTCATGCTACGCCGGAACTTTTGGATGAAATTCTGACTGCCCATCCGGACGCGGAATTTGTCCAGCTGCAGATCAACTACGCTGACTGGGAAAATCCAAAGGTGAATTCCAGAGCTTGTTACGAGATGGCTCGTCAGCACGGAAAATCGATTGTCGTGATGGAACCGGTGAAAGGCGGGGTTCTGGCGAATCCGCCCAAGGAAATCCGTGACATTTTCCAGGAGGAAAATCCAGCGCTTTCGCTTGCCTCTTGGGGGATCCGCTATGCTGCCTCCCTAGACGGCGTTATCACCGTGCTCTCCGGCATGAGCAATCTGGAGCAGATGCGGGACAATTTGTCTTATATGAAAGAGTTTAAGCCGCTGGACGAATCAGAGCAGAAGGCAATCCGCAAAGTGCAGGAAATTATTCCAAATTTAAAGGCCATTCCCTGCACGGCCTGCCACTATTGTACAGGAGGGTGTCCGAAGAAGATCCCTATCCCGGAAATCTTTGCCGCCAGAAACTTGCAGCTGGTGTGGGGGCAGTTCCGGAATGGAATGCGGGACTATCAGAGAGCCGTATCAGATGCGGGAAGAGCTTCGGACTGCATCGCCTGTGGTCAGTGCGAACGGGCGTGTCCGCAGCAATTGAGCGTCATTTCCTTGCTGCGCGAATGCGCCCAGGTGCTGGACCAATAAGCAAAACGACCCAGGGATTGGCTCTGCCATTAATGGATGTGCCGCGTAGTTTGACATTATCCATGTCATTTTGACTTTTAACCGCACTATAACACCTATTTGTGCAAAAGCTGTGTTAAATCTCATTTTATGTTCATAATTTTATTATAAAACGCCTTATAAAACGCCTCATGGAGAATGTTTCATGAGGCGTTCATTAATGTGGTGCTACCCAGTCGCAATGGACAGGTGGCGGGTGTAGAAAAAAATAAAAAAATCACTTGCAATTTCTTCCCTCCTGTGTATAATGAACTTACTGGGATTTCAAATCCCAGATAGATCTGGCAGGTGGTATCCGCGGGTTGGACCGACATTTCTCATATCGTTTTTGGCTGATGATGTGGCGGGACTTTTCGGATACTGATGGGAGAAGAGTTGGAGGGTTTGCGATGCGTTCAAAGGATCCAGGGACGCTGGATGCAATTTTGAAATTTGTGAGCAGATATTATCAGGAGAACCACAGCGCCCCTACCATTAATGAGATTTCGGCGGGTGTCGGTGCACCCCGCTCCACGACACATCGATATCTGCAGGAATTGAGCGAACGCCGTTTACTGGAGTATCACAGAGGGATTTCGTCCGCGCCGGAGAGTGCGAAGACCAAGACTTCGTATATTTCCGCTCCTTTGGTAGGATCGATTCAATGCGGATCTCCGGAGATAGAGGAGGAATATGTAGAGGAGTACGTAAGCCTTCCTGTCTGTATGTTTGGACACGGAGACTTCTATGTGCTTCGGGCTAAGGGAGATTCCATGGTGGACGCAGGCATTACCGAGGGAGATTTCCTCGTCATCGAGCGCAACTGCCCTGCCGAGCCGGGAGATATTGTCGTGGCACTGGACGCGGATAATCAGAATACGCTGAAGCGTTACGCGGGCTATGATGAAGCGGAGGGATGCTATATACTGGCTTACGAGAATGCGGAGCGATATCCGGATCAGGTGATTCGGGTGAAGAGCTTTCAGGTGCAAGGAGTGGCCCGTCACGTGGTAAAGTCTTTTTCCAGGTAAGACAGCATGGGTGATATCTCGCAGGGAAGAGAGGACGACCGGGCGCGGACCTATATTTGCATTGATCTGAAATCTTACTATGCCTCCGTGGAATGTGTGCACCGGGGTTTGGATCCCCTTAAGGCGAATTTGCTGGTGGCGGACGAGTCCCGTTCCGATCAGACCATTTGTCTGGCAGTTTCTCCCTCTCTCAAGGCCATCGGGGTTCCGTCCCGCCCCAGACTGTTCGAGGCGAAGCAGAAGATTCGGGAGTATGAGGCCAGTCATCACGTCCGGGTCGACTACATCATTGCGGTTCCCAGAATGGCAGAGTATGAGAGGATTTCCGCACAGATTTACGGGATTTATCTCCGCTATGTAGCGCAGGAGGACATTCATATCTATTCGATTGACGAATGCTTTATCGAGTGTACTGGCTATCTGCATCTTTACCGACAGGAGGCAGAGGAACGGCGGGTTACGCCTGCTCATGTGATGGCATTGACTATGATCCGGGATGTGCTGAGGACCACTGGGATTACGGCTACCGTGGGGATTGGCACCAATCTGTATCTGGCGAAGATTGCGATGGATATCGTGGCCAAGAAAGTTTCGCCGGATCGAGACGGTGTGCGGATTGCGGAGCTCAACGAGGATTCGTATAAATTTCTGCTCTGGGGACACAGACCGCTTACGGATTTTTGGCAGATCGGACCAGGCAAGGCCAGGCGCCTGGAGAAGGCATCTATGTACACGATGGGTGATATCGCGGCGCGGACGCAGTGGGATGAGGAGTATTTTTATAAGACATTCGGCATAGACGGCGAGATTTTGATCGATCACGCATGGGGGATTGAGCCGGTCACGCTGGCAGATATCAAGTCCTATAAGAGCGACAGCCATAGTGTCAGTCAGGGGCAGGTGCTTCCGCGGCCCTATCTGTACGCGGAGGCAAGGCTGGTGTTCCGTGAGATGACAGAGGTGCTCTGTGCGGATCTTTTTTCCAGGAATCTGGT